>JBOGLI010000140.1:0-9560 GCA_050746165.1 Terriglobales bacterium
CCGCTCGCCCCCCCAAGGTAGGTCGAGTAGACAAGCGAGGATCCGCCCGCATTCAGCTTCGTCAGGAACGCATTAGGAAAAGAAGTCTGGTAGGCCCCAGCCGTGGCGGGATAGTCGCCGTCGTAAACCGTACCCGTAACGTACGCGTTACCGGCGCCGTCCACCGCAAGGTCGGCCGCGGCGCCGTAGCCGAGGTACGCAATGTACTGCGTCGCCCCCGCCGCATTCAGCTTGCCCACGTACACGCCGTCTGCTGAACGGTTGATCGCGTCGTACTGGTAAGCGCCAATCGTCGGCGTGAAGATACCCTGCAGCGCCACGTACACGTTTCCGGCGCTGTCGGTTTTTGCCCCCACCGGCTGCGAATCGTAGGAACTCGAAGGCAGCAGCGCCGACCACACCAGTGACGCGCCCCCGCTTTGCCCGATGTCCAGCTTGGCCACGAACGCCGTCGCCGACCCGTTCAGCGTCACGTTATTCGTATTCGGAAAATCCGGCGAATACGTGACCCCGCTCACCAGCACCTTCCCGCTCGCGTCCAGCGCCACCCCTTGGCCGACATCGGTGCTGCTTCCCGCCAGGTACGTCGAGTACACCAGCGACGTTCCCGAGGCATCCACCACGGTGAGGAACGCATGCCAACCGCTGGTCACCGACCCCAGGTACGCCCCCGCCGTCGTCGGCAACCCCGAAACCGATTCCCCCGTGACGTAGACCTGTCCCGACCCATCCACCGCGATGTTGCGGACGTCGGTGGAATTCGTGCCTAACATCGTCGTGAACACGACGGTCTTGCCGTCCGCCGCAAGCTTCGTCACTTGCACCCCGCCGTTGTATCCCGACGCCAGGTACACGTTCCCCGCCGCATCCACTGTCGCCGCCTCCGCGATCGTCATCCCGCTGACCTGCGTCGAGTACACCAGCACCTGGTCGATCACCAGAGTCTGCCGCCGGTCATAACGCCCGACCGCGAATTCCACCCGCGTGCCTTGCGCGTCACGGCGCAGCCGGTATTCGCTACTGACCTCTCGCCGCACGCCGTCGTTCTCCTGGTACGCCACCGGCTTCAGGAAGCGCAGTTGCACGCCCGACGACGCAATCACGAGGTCGCCGCCGTCGAGGTGAACGGCGGCGTCTGGCGCCAGCCGCCACGCGATCGCCGCAGGATCTCCACCCGGAGCGATGCTGAAGTCGTATTCGAGTCTGCTGTCGTCTCCACGAAAGACGAGGTCTGTATTCGGATAGACGGCGTGATAGCGCACGCCTGTATACGTCGGCAGGCCGATGATCCAGCTACGACGGTCCGACGACAGCAGGTAATTGCTCTTGCCCGGCAGTTCCCCAAATGCGGAGATGACGGGATTCGCCCGTGCCCCCGCCAGCGTCATCGTAATGGTGTGGGACCGGCTGTCCTCAGCCGGTCCGATCGTGATCGCATTCCCCTTCAGCGAAACACGCAACCCGGCGCTCTTGCCCACAAAGCGAACGTCCTGAGCAGCCTGCCCGCGATTCGGCTCAAACACTGGGTGGCCCACCCAAGCTGGTTTTGCTTGGGTGGGGGATACCGGTGCGCGCTCGACGCTACGCTTGGGGGCCGCGCTTGCCGGCATCATTGCCGAAACCACGCAGGCGGCTATCAGTAAACAGCTTCGGGACAGCGCGAGACCATGAGTGCGCACGACAACTCCTTGCGTTGCAGCAATACACCCCAAATTGAGTGTGGCCGAACGGGCGTTAGTGCTAGGGGAGGTAAGACAACAGTATTGCGCCTTGGGATGATTCGCAAGTACTAAAGCACCTTAATTTTCAAGGGCTTTACCGGGGGTGAGTCGCGAGGCTTGAGGCTTCCAGTGGCGCATGGCTTATGGCGCAGGGCGCACGGAACAATCTCCAGGCCATGAGCCATGAGCCTTGAGCCTTGAGCCAAAGGACCTCACGACTCACGCCTCACGCCTGACGCCTCGTAGCGCCTGCCGTTCGGAGCGGACGATCAGCACCAGGCCGACGATGCCTCCGATCACAGCTCCGGGCAAACCGCCGGCAAACAGCGCGAGGGTCATGTTAATCGGCTCGCCGGTCAGGTTAATCACCGTCAGAGCAACGATGCCGAAGAGACCGCCGAGTCCCAAGCCGAGAACGGCAAAGGCAATCGTAATGACGACTACGCGAACCAGGATTCCGATCGGGTTCGGTGGACGAGGTGCGGGCTGGGCTGCGGAACTCACGGGCGATGCTCCACCGGGGCGCCCGTGGCGGGATGCGCGAACTTTCTCCATCCCAAGGCAAAACAGGCGGCAAAGGCGGCTGCGGCGATGGGGATACCAATGAGCCTCAGGAAACCGAAGGGCTCGATGAGTACGTCATTGGCCTGCAGCGGCGTGTTCGGGTTGTGCAGGCGCGACCAGGCAGCCATCAGCGGAATCGCAATCAAGGCGAGGAAGGCGAAACTCAATCCCGCTCCAACGACCGCGAATCCCAGGCTCTTGAACAAGGCTTTCACTCCACTATTGTAGCTCCGCTGAGGCACGAGTCGTGAATCGTGAGGTGTGAGGATCCGAGGCCTCACGCCTCAAGCCTCAGGACTCACGACTCACGCGGGTTACAATGTGCGGATGGCCGAGACGATCCAAGCCGCCACGGTTACGCCCGCCGAGGTGTTGCGCCGCGCGCCGGTTTCGCAGGCGCCCAATGGAGTGTGTTACGCGTTCATGGGCGAGACCACGCTCAGTCCCAGCGATTTCGAGCGTATGGTGGCCACCGTGCCCGTCGCGGTCGCGGCGGCGCTGCAGCGCAAGGCGTACTACTTCGTTCCGCTGACCGTCGCCAACAATGACGAGGTTGTGATCGCCGAGCGTTACGACGTCGCGCTCAGCGATAACGCCGTCTGCCACCGCAATCTCACGCTCGGCGACTCGCAGTGCGTGTTCATCTCGACCCGGCTGATGGACGATAAATTCTCCGTGGCCTTCGAGTTTTATATCAACGTGGCGCACGCGTTCGTGGAGAAGGCCGGGGTCTCCGAACGCTTCTCCGAACTGGTTTGGCGGCAGGCGCAGGACCGCGTGCGCGGCGAGACCAGCCTGGACGCATTTGAAACGCGCAAGGCCGCAACGGCAGGGTCGCAGAACGAGCGCGCCCGCAACGAGTACCAGGAATCCGCGTTCTCCGACGCGATCGCCATCTACATGTTGTCTATGTTCCTCGACGTGGATTACTACGACCTGCGCGAGCGCGAGTATCCGCTGCTGGCGCCAAACGCGCTGGCCGAGCGACTGCGCCTGATTGCCGAGCTGTTTCCGCCGAGCCCGGGATTCGAGTTCAACGTGTACTACCGGCGGAGACCGTAAATGTGATTGCGGAATTGCCGAATCGGGGAATTGCAGAATTTAAATGACCGCGATGACGGCGTGCAACTCCGCAATTCTGCGATTCCGCAATTTCCATCATTCCGCGTGCATCCGCGTTGATCCGCGGCTAAGATTCTGTCGGGCCTAGAGCCTAACGCCCAGAGCCCCTTCCGAAATGATTGCCCATCTGCGCGGACGTCTTCTCGCCAAGCACCCCAACCAGGCCATCGTCGAGGCCGGGGGAGTGGGCTATGACGTCACCATCAGTGTTCCGACCTTTTCCGAAATGCCCAGCGCCGGGAACGAGGTCTCGCTCCATATCCACACGCACGTGCGCGAGGACGCGATCGCGCTCTTCGGATTCCTGCGGCGGGAAGAGAAACAATTGTTCGAGCGGCTGATCTCCGTCAGCGGAATCGGTCCGAAACTGGCGATCACGATTCTGAGCGGGATGGCGGCAGCGGAGATGGTGGCGGCGATCCGCGGCAACGATATCGCGCGCCTCACCCGCATTCCCGGCATCGGCAAGAAGACCGCTGAACGCATGGTGCTGGAGCTGCGCGACAAGCTGGAGCACTTCGGCGCCGCCCCCGCCGCAACCCCGATCTCGCCCATCGAAGAAGACGTCGTATCCGCGCTGATGAATCTCGGGTATGCGCGTCCTGCCGCCGAACGCGCCCTTGCAGCCGCCACGAAACCCGGCGGTGCCGGCGAATTCGAGGTCCTCTTCCGCGAGGCGATGGCGGCGCTGTCGAAATAGTAATAAGTAATAAGTATTGAGTAATGAGACGGAGCCGACGAAAGGAGTTCTCATTACTCAATACTTATTACTCTTGCCTGCTTTGCTATTCCGAAGCACGTGGAAACGCGCTAAGCTTCGCCCGATGTCTGTCCGTCACGCTCTCGTGATCACCCTGCTTCTTGCCCTTCCGCTTTCGGCGGCAAAGAAGCCCAAGGGGGTGCCCATGGCGAAGCTGCCGAACCAGAAGGCGGAGATTCCGAATCTTCAGCTGCCCAATCCGGCGCAGAAGTGCACGAACTACGCGTGGGCGGTCGCGGTGGCGACCATGCTCAAGTTGCAGGACGTTCCACTCGACCAGAATTTCTGGGTGGAACGGGCGAATTACGGTGACGTTTGCGTTGATCCGCTGCCCACCATGGAGCGGTTGACCAAAGTAATTGAGGGCCGCTACACACTCGATGACGGCCGCAAGGTCCAACTGGATATCAAAGTCATCGACGGTGCGCCGACGGTCCCCGACGATGCACTGGCGCCGCTAAAGCACGGCATGCCGTTGCTCGTCTTCTGGAATTCGCGCGCCTACGTGCTGCACGGGGCCGTATATGACGAGTTCATATATCCCAATGGCCAGCGCATGTACCTGATCCGCGAGTTGCAAATGACGGACCTGTTGGCCCCGGCGAAGGAGCGCGAGGTCTCATTCGTCAACGGCACGGACGATGCGGCGGGAATCTCGTCGATCGTGTTCGTGCATGCTACGATCCTGCCCACCTCGCAGTGGTGGTAGGCGCGATGCGACACACCGATTGCGCGGAGATGCAGGCGTTCAGCAATCGGACGAGCTGAGGATCAGGCGTCGGTGTCGTCGGAGGCGCGCTCTTCGATGGCCATGTCCTTAAATTCGCTGGACTCGAAGACTTCGCGACACTCCAGGCACTCGACAAACTCCGCGTCTTCGTCGCGCGAGACGATTTGCACACGCGGATGCCGGCACGGCTGATTCATAGGATTGCTCGTCGTGGATCGGTTCAGAGAGGCTAGAGGCTGGTTCAGGTTCATATATCCGGACTTCGCGCCTTGCGGCGCATCCCACGCCGGAAATGCCGTGTATTTTAAGCCGGGCGTATGAGAAGTCAAGCCCAACCTCGCCGCTGGCGCACACCGGCACTTTCGTAACAGGAAGTTGGATGGACGTTGCCGGGCGCAAGTTGGCGGGTGGAAACAGCGTGGGGGCAGAGGAAAGGCGAAGGCTGTCTCAGATGACAATCAGATCACGATCACAAATCACCCATGGAATCATTTTCCCGAACGGGTCGCGGTTGTGTCGGCCACGATGCCGCCGAGCGCGGGCAGTGGCATGGGGTAGATTCCCTGGGCGCGGGCACCGGCAATGCTGATCTGCAGCACGTCCGACGGATTCACCTTGCCTAATCCCCGGTTGGCGCTGAGCACCGAACTCTCGAAAGACGAGCGCCCGGTGAGTGACGTCTCGATGTACAGGTAATTGTCTGAATTCTCAGCCTCGCGCACGCCGACGTATGCGTGACCGGGCACGAGCACAATGATGGGATCCATTCCCAAATTCTCGAAGGCAGCCGCGTACAGGACCGCGCCATCAATGCAGTTTGCCGAACTGCGCCGCAAGGTCTCGCGCGGCAGCCGGACGCGTTCGCTGACCTCCTGGTTCGCACCGAACGTCATCGAGCTCTTCACGTACGAGACGCCGGTGCGCTGGAACGCCGTGTAGATCGCCTTCGCCTGCTGATACGTTGAATTGGTTTGCGCGGCCGAATTTTTCCATTCTTCGTAACCGGGAAGCCGGCGGCCGGGCATGTATTCCTTGGCGCGGCTGAGCACCTCTTCCACCATGGGATCGTGCGGCGTTACCCAGGCGGCGATGAAGCGCGCGTTCCGGAAGTGGGCTCCCCAGTACATGTCTTCGGTGGCGCGCAGCCGCACCGGAACGGTCGTCGCGTACACCGCATGGCCCGCTGCGTCGCTCACGTGGACGGCAACCGTCGCGGGCGTGATTTCGCGGATGCCGTAGAAGCGGGGCAGGAAAGTCGGCGCGAAGTGGAAAGTACGGGTCACGCCCGGCGCCACGTCCACCATCTGGATTTCCTGATCGCTCCATCCCGGGACGGAAACGCTGACGCGATCGGTAAGCATGGTGTCACCGCCGTTGACAATCTTCACCGAGACGGTCGGAAACTGCCGGTCCCAGGGCTTCTGCGAGGAGGCAAAGTTGGCGATGGCGGGAAAGATTTCGCCGTCGATACCGGCGCTGACCGCGTACACCGGCTGAATCTGTGGCGCCGGCGCGGGCGCTTTCGTGGTCGTATCGGTTCGCGCAGAGCGGGCACCGGCGAAGGGCATTGCGGCGACGATCACCAGGATCAGCGCGATGGCCGGCAGCCAGAAGGCTGGCTGGCGATAAGACGAAGAGGGGGGCACAACTTAATGATCTCGCTGCTCACGCCGCGCGTAAATCCGGCAGAGACCTTAACCTGAACCACCCGGTATTACGTGCATCGGAATACCTGGATTTTGAATCCGATACTTCCGTGACAGTACGACGCAAGATCCTGTTCCTCAACTGTGGCGAGTCGGTTTCCGCCACCCGTAAGCTCGTCCTTGAACACGCCGGATATCGGGTTACGAGCGTCCTGAAGTCCGACGATGCCATCGAGGCACTCCAAAAAACGGATTCATTCCAAGCTGTGCTTATCGGCGCGCGCGCCAAGGCTCACGAGGCAGAAAACGTGGTTCGCACTGCGCAGAAGTGCAACGTCCCCACGGTTCTGATATCGAACCGATACGGTGCAAAGGCCGATGTCGTCCTGCCTTCCATGGTCCGCCCGGAGCGTCTGCTGGAGGTGGTCGGGGAAGCCGTGATCCGCCAGCACGGGCATGACGTGCCCGACCGCGGCTGCTTCCTGTTCGTGGATTCCGACCGCCGCTATATCCACGTCACTACCGGCGCTGCCGACATGCTCGGCTTCGAGCGCACGGAGTTGATTGGGCGCCGTATCGACGACATTTCCTCGCCGGAAATGCCGGTTGCCAGCAAGTTTCAGGAGTATGTTCGCGACGGTCTGCAGTGCGGCTCTTACACACTTCTCCGCCGCGATGGCACTCCGGTCCGCATTACGTACCAGGCCCAGGTGCTTTCCGACGGGTGCATGGTGTCCGAAATTTCTCCGGACGGGCAGCCCTGAAATCCAAATATACGACCAATTTCGTCCCATTTTGACAAGCCACTCAAATCACAGGACTTCCCTTTAAATGTCAAAAATCGCCATTGCCTGAAACCTGTTGCTTCTGCCCGCTTGTTGCATCTAAGATTAATGTGCGACTGAATTGGTCGGGTTTCTTGACCGACCTTGGCGCCCGATGCTGAAGCTGACCAAAAAGGCGGACTACGGACTGATCGCCATGCGTTACCTGGCGGAGCAGGGTCCCGAGGCTTCGTCCAGCGCCAAGGACATCGCGGAGGCTCACGGGATTCCGCCGGAGCTTCTGGCCAAGATTCTCCAGAAACTGGTGAAGGCGGGGCTGCTGGTCTCGCACCACGGGATGAACGGCGGATACGTGCTGGCACGAGCGGCCAAGACGATCTCCGCCTACGAGGTCATTCGGGCAATTGAAGGACCAGTATTCATCACCTCTTGCGTGACCGTCAGCGGGACCAACTGCGAGCACACGGATCGGTGCACCGTCCGCGAGCCGCTGCGCAAAGTCCGCGAGAGCATTGAACAAGTTTTAAGCCAGATCACCATCTCGGACATGGCCGAGGTGAAAGACGAATTGGTGGAATTGCACTGACCTGCATTCGGCTGTCGGCCATCGGCTTTCGGGATCCCCGCCAGCCGATAGCCGAACGCCGAAGCCGGCAAGAAATTGGAGATCATTCATGAGTGCGAATAATGGAAGTGGAGTCAAGCTGCCGATCTACATGGATAACCACGCCACCACCCCAGTGGACCCGCGCGTGGTCCAGGAAATGCTGCCCTATTTCACGGAAAAGTTCGGGAATGCCGCCAGCCGCAATCACCAGTTCGGGTGGGAAGCCGAGGAAGCGGTGGAGCAGGCGCGCGATCGCATCGCGAAGCTGATTGGCGCCACGCCGAAAGAGATCATCTTCACCAGCGGCGCCACCGAGAGCGACAACCTCGCCATCAAGGGTGTCGCGGAGATGTACAAGGAAAAGGGCAACCACATCATCACCGCCGTCACCGAGCACAAGGCCGTGCTCGATACCTGCAAGCGCATGGAGAAGGCCGGATTCCGCGTCACTTACATGCCGGTGCAGAAGGATGGGTTGATCGATCTCGACGACCTGAAGCGCGCAATGGACGACAAAACGATCCTAGTGACGATCATGGCCGCGAACAACGAGATCGGCGTCGTCCAGCCGCTCGCGGAAATCGGCAAGCTCTGTAAAGAGCGCGGCGTAATTTTCCATACCGACTCGACGCAGGCCGTCGGCAAAATTCCGATGGACGTTAACAAAATGGGTATCGATCTGGCCTCGATTTCGGCGCACAAGATGTACGGCCCGAAAGGGGTCGGCGCGCTCTACGTCCGGCGCAAGAGCCCGCGCGTTCAGCTTGTCGCCCAAATGGATGGCGGCGGCCACGAGCGTGGCATGCGCAGCGGAACGCTGGCAGTCCCGGGGATCGTCGGGTTGGGCAAGGCATGCGAGATCTGCATGAACGAAATGCCGGAAGAGTCCTGCCGTCTGGCTGGGCTGCGCAACCGGCTGAAGGACAAGCTGTTTGACGGTCTCGACGAGGTCTACGTCAACGGCAACATGGAGCACCACCTGCCCAACAACTTGAACATCAGCTTTGCCTACGTGGAAGGCGAATCGCTGCTGATGGGCATCAACGACATCGCGGTTTCCAGCGGCTCGGCCTGCACGTCGGCGACGCTGGAACCCAGCTACGTGCTGAAGGCACTGGGCACGGGCGACGAGCTGGCGCACAGCTCGATCCGCTTCGGCCTAGGCCGGTTCAACACCGTCGAGGAAGTCGATTACGTGGCCAATAAGGTCATCGACGTGGTGAAGCGCTTGCGCGAGCTCTCGCCACTTTACGAGATGGCAAAAGAAGGCGTGGACCTGAAATCAGTGTCCTGGGCCGCCAGCGCGGAAGGGCACTAGCAAGTTGGTCAGTACGTCAGTTTTTCAGTAGCTGTCGCAGGACTGACGAACTGACAAACTGACAAACGATTTTCGAGTCAGGAGAAACCTAGGATGGCATACAGCGATAAGGTACTGGACCACTACACGAATCCCCGCAACGTGGGATCGCTCGACAAGAGCAGCGCCGAAGTCGGCACCGGCCTGGTGGGAGCGCCGGAGTGCGGCGACGTGATGAAGCTGCAGATCAAGGTCAACAAGGACTCTGGCGTGATCGAAGACGCCAAGTTCAAGACCTTCGGCTGCGGCTCGGCGATTGCCTCAAGCT
>JBOGLI010000141.1:0-5045 GCA_050746165.1 Terriglobales bacterium
CTGTGATGATGTGGGCCGTAGCGCTGGTGCTGCTCATTGCGTGCGCCAACGTCGCTAACCTCCTGCTCTCGCGCGCCGTCGCCCGCCAGCGCGAAATGGGCATCCGAGCAGCGCTCGGCGCCGCTCGTTCGCGGCTGATCCGGCAGTTGCTCACCGAAAGCCTGCTCATTTCCTCCATCGGTGGGCTGCTGGGCATTGCACTGGCGGATGGCTGCCTGCAATGGATCGGCGGCATGAAAAATCTCGGCATACCCAGCTTGAACGGCTTCGGCCTGAACGGCACCGTGCTCGCTTTTACCCTTGGCTTGTCGGTTCTGACGGGCGTGATCTTCGGATTGGTTCCCGCGCTGCAAACCACGCGCGCCGCTGTTTTTGACGAGCTGAAGGGCGGCGCCGGCGGCATTGTCAGCCATGGGCGCAGCCGCCGTTTCGCCAGCGATGCGCTGGTCGTCGCCGAGATGTGCCTGGCGTTGCTGCTGCTTGCCTCCGCCGGCATCCTGCTAAAGGATTTTCAGCAGCTCCGCGAAACCAATGTCGGCGTCCGTTCCGAGGGCGTTCTTACAGCGGCCGTGAATTTGCCAAACTCGGATTACCCCGACCAGAACGCGCAGTTCGCTTTCGAGCAACGCCTGCGCGAAAAGCTCGCGCAAATTCCCGGCGTCGATTCCGTGGCGGTCACCAGCACACTGCCGTTGGAAGGCGGCAGCAATGGCTACGTCAACCTGCGCGGACAGCCGTTCCAGCCGATGAGCGGCCCGTTGGTCGAAAGCCACACCGTCACGCCAGGGTACTTCAAGACCTTTGGCGTACCGCTGCTCAAGGGACGCGACTTCACCGAAACCGATATGCCGCAGGAGTTGGCGCGCGATGCAAAGATGCACGCGCTCTTCGCTACCAATCCCAACCCCTCCGCCGATGACCTGAAAAAGGTGGCGGACGTGACCGGCGCGATCATGTATCCCACCGTCATCAACCAGACGATGGCGAAGCTGTTCTGGCCGAACGACGACCCAATCGGCATGGTCTTCGGTCGTGGCCAACAGAACGGGCCCTGGTACGAAGTGGTTGGTGTGGTTGCCGACGTTAAGCAATGGGGCTTGACCCAGCCGCCTCAGCCGGAAGCTTACGGCATCGCCGATGGAGGCCAGCGCCAGATCTACGTCCTGCATAGTT
Organism: Terriglobales bacterium; assembly: GCA_050746165.1. GTDB lineage: Bacteria > Acidobacteriota > Terriglobia > Terriglobales > Acidobacteriaceae > DAISJI01. Next base: position 1,174 of record JBOGLI010000141.1, read on the forward strand.
CGCTGCCGAAGCAAGCGTTGGCCGGTTCGATGCGGCGCGCGGTCGCCGAGGTCGACAGCTCGCTCGCCCTCTACGCTGTGCGCAACATGAACGACGTCATCGCCGACCAGATGACCTCCCAGACCTTGCTGACCACGCTGGTCGGCATCTTCTCCGGCCTGGCTCTGCTGCTGGCCGCGATCGGTATCTACGGAGTTCTCTCGTATGTCGTTACGCAGCGCACGCGCGAGATCGGGATCCGCATCTCCCTCGGGGCGAGCCGCACCCAGGTGCTTTCGCTGATGTTGAAACAGGGACTGAAACTCGCGGTCATCGGGACGGTAGCGGGAGTCGTGGCGGCCCTCGCGGCGGGCAAGGTGCTCGCCTCGGTGCTGCACGGCGTCAGCGCGCGCGACCCGCTCGTGCTCGCCGCAACCTCAATCGGATTGATTGGCGTCGCCTTCCTCGGGTGCTACTTGCCCGCGCGGAGGGCTACGCGCATCGATCCCCTGGTCGCACTCAGGTACGAATAGGAGCGTTTATGCGAATCTCCTGGAGGGGCCCTCGCCTGTTGGTTTTGTTGTTGGTGCTCACCGGCGTGGCCGGCGCGAGCACGACAAACCTATCGGTCTCTGCTGCGACTCAGCCCATGGTACTGGGCAGGAGCTTGCAATCGAAGAACGCCACCGAAGCCGCGGCCGCGGCCTATTGGCTGGGTTTCAAGGGCACGGACGCGGTACCCGAAATTCCCCAGCTGGTGGCGGTGCTCGGCGATGCCCGTACGGTTCAGCCCTGGCGCTATCGCCACGATGTCTCACCCTCCGCGCATACCACGCCTGGCGAAGAAGCCGCGGGCGCACTGGCGCGCATTGGAAAACCGGCCGTCGATCCGCTGATCGCCACCCTCCGCACCAGTTCCAGCTCGTTCGCGCGCCAGAACGCCGCCTGGGCACTGGGCCAGATCGACAGCAGCAACCACACGCTTGCCGACTCGGCGCCGAATCGCGCGAGCCGCTCAAAGCACGATTGAGACGATCATGCACTCCTTTCTCCACGATCTCCGCTATGCCGTTCGACTCCTTTTGAAGTCGCCCGGCTTTGCCGTGGTCGCCATCGTCACCCTCGCGCTTGGGATTGGGGCGACGACGACCATGTTTAGCGTGATCGATGCCGTCCTGCTGGAATCGGCGCCCGTGCGCAATCCGCAACGGCTGGTGATGGTCTGGGAGAACAAGTTCAACGGGAGCTCGACCAATAAAACCAATGTCGTCGGCCCCGCCAACTACATCCGCTGGACGGAACAGAACCACTCGTTTGACGACATGGGCGCGTTTATCTCGTTCGGCATGAACGTCTCTGTCAACGGCCAATCCGAGCGTGTGCAGGCGGGCATCGCCACGCCCAGCCTTTTCTCGACACTCGGAACCCGCGCCGCGCTCGGCCGGGTATTTCTTCCGGAGGAGCAGGAACCGGGCAAGGATAATGTCGCCCTGCTGAGCTACTCCTACTGGCAACAACGCTTCGGCGGCGATCCATCGGTCATTGGAAAAGATGTTGTTCTGAACGGCAATCCCGACAAGATCGTGGGCGTGCTTCCGCCCAACTTTGACCTGTTCGAGAAGGTCAATATTTGGACGACGCTCACTATCCGCCCGGCCACTCGCAACTCGGCGGGACGCTATCTAACCGTGATCGGGCGCCTCAAGCCGGGCGTGACCGTCACACAGGCCCAGGCTGATATGGATGTTGTCAGCGCGCATACCCGGGTCGAACTTGCCGACTGGGATGCCGGCTGGGGTGTCACGCTCGTCCCCTTCCGCGAACAGCTGGTCGGTAGCCTCAAGAACGCGCTTTATGTTTTGTTCGGCGCTGTGGCCTTCGTTCTGCTGATTGCCTGCGCCAACGTCGCCAACCTGATGATGGCTAAGGCGTCAGCCCGGCACAAAGAAATCGCCATTCGCACCGCCCTCGGCATCAGCCGCTCGCGCCTCGTGCGCCAGCTTTTGACCGAAAGCACCGTGCTGTCGCTCGCCGGCGGCCTGCTGGGCGTGTTGCTCGCGTACTGGGCAATCGCCGCCGTTGTCGCCATGGCGCCCGCGGCGTTTCCCGCCTACGTGGACATCCGATTGAACTTGCCCGTCCTCGCATTCACCTTTGCGGTAGCGGTCATCACCGGAATCCTGTTCGGACTCGTTCCCGCCCTCCGCGCCTCGCGCACCGATCCGCAGGATGCGCTGAAAGAAGGCGGCAAAGGCTCGCCCGCGCACGGACGCCAGCGCTTGCGCAATGCGCTTGTCGTCCTCGAAGCCGCGACGGCGCTCATCCTGCTTATCGGCGCCGGCATTCTCATGCGCAGCTTCGTGCGCCTGATGAATGTGGATACAGGGTTTCGCTCCGAGGGCGTCCTCACGATGGAAGTTTCGCTTTCCGGTGATAGTTACCGTAAGGATGCTTCGGTGTCGCAATACTTCCAGGAAGCCGTCGCACGCGTGCAGCGTGTTCCGGGCGTGACCGCCGCCGGCGCTATTTCGTGGCTGCCCCTGGTCGGCATGGGCTCCGCGACTGCTTTCACCGTCGATGACCGCCCGGCGCCAAAACCTGGCGACGAACCAGTCGCGGATGTCCGCACCATCACCGCCGATTATTTCCGCGCGATGGGCATCGCCGTTCTCCGCGGCCGCACCTTCGTTCCGAGCCAGGACCATCCTGACGATGCCATCAAGAAAATCGTCGTCAACCAGGCGACGGCGGATCTCTACTGGCCCGGCCAGGATCCCATCGGCAAAACGATTCACATGCCGTGGGGCAAGACCCTGCAGGCGGAAGTCGTCGGCGTCGTTTCCGACATCCGCTCGGCGAAAATCGAGGCTAAGTCTCGCAAACCGATGCTGTACTGGTATGTCCCGCAATTTGCCAACAGCTTCATGACCATCGTCGCGCGCACCAACGGCGATCCGAAATTACTCGTTGCCTCGGTGAAATCGGAGATCGAGTCCGTCGACCACACCATTCCTGTGGCCAACATTCGTACCATGGACGACGTCGTCGGCAGCGCCATTCGCGAGCCGCGCTTCACCGCCGTGCTGCTCGGCATCTTCGCCGGCCTCGCACTCCTGCTCGCCGCCATCGGCCTGTACGGTGTGCTCTCGTATTCGGTGACACAGCGCCACCACGAACTCGGCATCCGCATGGCACTCGGCGCGCGTCCCGGCAGCGTCGCAACCATGATCTTGCGCGAAGGCCTGGCCCTTACTTTGGGTGGCACCGCTATCGGTTTCGTCGCCGCGCTGGTGCTCGTCCGTTTCCTCTCGACACTGGTCTTCGGGGTGTCCACGCACGATGCTTTGGTATTTGGAACAGTTCCGGCGCTAGTTGCTGTGGTCGCGGCGCTGGCCTGCTACATCCCGGCCCGCCGCGCGACACGAGTGGATCCAATGGTGGCATTGAGGTATGAGTAGTTGTCGGTTGTCGGTTGTTGGTCGTTGGTTGTTGGTTGTCGGTCATGATCGATCATTGGCCGGTTGAAAGTGTTACCAACAACCAATCACGTTTTTCAGAGGTCCGCAATGATTCGTTTAGCCAATGTCGAACGCGTTTACAAGACTGCTGCGGGAGTCAATTACGTCCTCCGCCGCGTCAACCTGGAAATCCGCGAGGGCGAATTCGTCACCGTGATGGGCCCGTCCGGCGCCGGAAAGTCCACCCTGCTTAGCATCCTCGGCATGCTCGACGACGGCTGGAGCGGCGAATACTGGTTCGGCGAGGAAGCTGTCCACAAAATGGATCGCAAGAAGCGCTCCGACATCGCCCGCAAGTGGGTCGGCTTCGTCTTCCAGAGCTATCACCTGCTCGACAACCTTACCGTGTACGAGAACCTCGACGTCCCTCTGTCG
>JBOGLI010000142.1:0-4344 GCA_050746165.1 Terriglobales bacterium
CACGCGGACCGGCCGTGAATACAGCGGAATGTCGCTGGGATTCACGACGATATCGGTGGCCCGCACGCGGCGGTAATTGAAGCGGTAGAGCAGGGAAGTGATCGGGATTTGCGAGGTCGTGCGCGACAGCACCTGTTCCAGTTGTACGCCGGCTTCCGCGCGCTCCGAGGTGAACGTGCGCACGTCCAGCGAGTTGTCATAAAACAGGCTGACGGTGAAGCGCAGATTTTCGTTGCGCAGGAAGCGCGGCGCGTCGTAGCTCAGGTCCCCGCGCTGCTGCAGCCGCCCGAGGTTGGATTTGAACGACAGCGTATGCGCCCTGCCGCCGACGTTGATGCGCGTCACGTCGAAGCTCACGCGCGGGCTCGCCTCCGTGTTCCCCTGCGGGTTGCTCGCTGCTCCACCGATACCGGGCTGCACTTCGAAGCCGACTCCGTAATTGAAGGTCCAACGCTTCGCTTCTTAGAACTGGAAGAACACGTCCTTGTAGCGCGCGTCGCCTTCGGGGTTCTGGACGGCCATATCGACCGCGTTAAACACGCCGAGGTCGTAGAGCTTGCGTTGTGTCTCCAGCATGTCCGACTGGCTCAACGGGTCGCCTGCGTGGGTGGCGAACTGGCGCGTCACGATGCCGCGCTTGGTGAAGTCGAGCCCGCTCAGCAGGACCCGGTCCACGAATACCTGCGCGCCTTCGTCAATCGTGTACACCACGTGCATCCGGTTCGCGTCGCCGGCAAGGGGAGTGGCAGCCGAGCGGAACGTGGCGCTCGGGAACCCGTGATTGAAGTAGTAATTGAGGATGGTATCGCGGTCGGTGAGCGTGTTCGCTTCCGAGTACGGCTGGCCCTCCTGCGCGGTCAGCAGCGGCGCCAGCGTTTCGTCGGGAATGGCGCGATTCCCGTCGATGGCAACGCTCGACACCAGCGTCTGTGGCCCCTGGTCAATTCGGATGAACACCGCGATAGCGCCCGTGTGGCCCTGGTAGTTGTCCTGGAACTCCCCGTTCACCTTCACATCGAGGAAGCCGTTGGCCAGGTAGAGGTCCTTGATGTTCTCCACGTCGCGATTCAGCATCTCCGTGCTGAACTTGCCATGCGGCAACAGCCAGCTTGCCGGCTGGATCGACATGCGTTCCTTGATCAGCGCGGTATCGAAGTACTTGTTGCCTTCGATAACTCGGCTGACCAGGTTGTGCCGCTCGCCGCGGTCGAGGTCGTACACGATCAGCTCGCGGTCCTCGCTCGCGTCGTGGTGGCGGTCGTAGTTCACCTTGGCATCGAAGTAGCCCTTGTTCTGAAGATAGTCGCGCAGGTTGCGCCGGCCCTCGTTCAGCAGATCGTCATCGACGGCGTGTTCCTCATACACCGGAACGTAGGCTTTCAGCTTTCCGGCGCTCAGGCGTGCGCCTTCCACGCGGATATCGACGACAGGTCCACGATTGACGTGCAGCGTGTAATCGAGCGTGTTCTTGTCGGCGTGATACTGCTTATCCACGACCGAAATCTGTGCCTCCAGCCGGTCCCGCTTCGTATACCGCTTGCGCAACCGCTGTAACGCGGAGGTTAGGCGCTGGAGCGAGACGTTCTGCCCCGGATGCAGTTTGGCGACGCGCAGCGCGGCCTCCTCGGTTAATCCCGGGTCGCCCTCGATGTGAATCGCGCCGATGGTTGCCGCCGGGCCTGGATCCACCGTGAAGGCCAGCATGATGCGCTGGATATTCGGATTGCGCGTCTCCTTCGCCGTGACCTTCGCGCCGTAATAGCCATTGTCGGCAAGCGACGCCTTCATTCGCTCGATCGCCAGGTTCACCTTGTCCGGTGAGAAGACCTCGCCCAACTCCAGCTTGCTCGCGTCGATCAGTTGGCTTCCCGTCGGCCGCTTCGGCGCGCCGTCCACTGTGACCGAGCCGATGAACAGGTTTTCAGTGCCGATGAATACCAGGTTCACCTGGTTGGAACCGGTCTTCTGCGCTTCCACCCTGACGTCGGAAAAGCGCCCGGTCGCATACAATTCCCGGATCGCCGCCGCGATCCTCTGCCGATCGACCGGCTGTCCCTCCATGGGCGAGAGCAGTTCGCGGTAATGCGCCATCACCGGTGCGTCCACCAGCACGCCGCGCAATTCAGTGTGCGCGACAGCCATCCCGGTAAACTGCCCGATTCCGGAAGCGACCGCGAGCGTGGTGGCGGGCGGAATGGCGGGAGAAGTCGCTGTGTTCTGCGCACGTGCGGGCGGCATCACCGCGCCCAGCAGCGCGACGACGATCAGAACCAGTCCCGGCCTTCCCTGAAAAAATAAGACCATGAAATCGATATCGGCACCGCCGTCGGAGGACTTCCTCGTCCTCTCGGCGGCAAGCATCTCGGCGCGAAATCATCAATCCGCGCGATGTCTGGCCGGGAGCCCAGTTGCGAAATCGGCGGAACCAGCCGTCGGCCGCGTTTCAGAACGGAGTTCCACCGCGCCCGGGAACCCATAGCACGCGGATTTTGCGCGGCTTGAGATAGCGGGCCGCCCCTATAATAATTCGTTCACCCCTCAGCATGGCCATATCTTCCGAGGAACGTTATTCGCGACAGGTGCTGTTTCGGCCCATCGGCGCCGAAGGGCAACGGCGCTTGCGCGAGGCCCGAGTCGCTCTGGTCGGCTGCGGCGCGACCGGCTCGGCGGTGGCATCGCTGCTGGCACGCGCCGGCGTCGGACATCTCCGCATCATCGATCGAGATTACGTCGAGCCCAGCAATCTCCAGCGCCAGCTTCTCTTCGACGAAGCCGATGCCGCCGACTCGCTGCCCAAGGCCATCGCCGCCGCGCGAAAGATCAACACTTTCAACCCCGAAATCACGGTCGAGTCGCGGGTTGCCGACCTCACCCCCGGCAACGTCGAAGAATTGCTCGCGGACGTGCATCTCATCCTCGACGGCACCGATAACTTCGAAACCCGTTATTTGATCAATGATTTCGCCGTGAGTAAGTCCTTGCCGTGGATCTATGCGGCGGCCGTCGCGAGCTACGGTGTCACGATGAACGTGCTGCCCGGCGAGAGCGCATGCCTGGCGTGCATCTTCCCGGATTCGCCGCGCGGCACATTCGAGACCTGCGACACCGCCGGCATCCTGAATTCGGCGGCGGCTTCCGTCGCGGCCATCGAAGCCACGGAAGCCCTCAAGCTTTTGGTCGGAGATCGCGCGAGCCTGCGCCGCACGCTGCTTTCGTTCGACCTGTGGCGCAATGACCGCGCGGAAATCTCCACCGCCAAGCCGCGCCAGGATTGCCGCGCCTGCGCCCGCCGCGACTTCGTGCACCTGAAAGGCGAAGGCCGTCCCCACATCACGTTATGCGGCCGCAACTCCGTCCAGATCCACGAGCGCCAGCGTCCCGTGGATTTCAGCGAAATGCAGCAACGCCTCGCCGTGCACGGCACCGTCCGCTTCAACGACTTCGTCCTGAAATTCTGGAAAGATCCCTACGAGCTAACGCTCTTTCTTGACGGCCGCGCCATCATCAAGGGCACCACCGATACAGCCGTCGCGCGCAGCCTGTACGCGAGATTCGTGGGAAGCTGACGCTACAGCAGTTCCAAAGTTTTTAAACTTCAGTTGTGGGCCCCGGCGCCTCGCCGGGGCTGCGCCCCGTATCGCCCAGACTCTTGGGCCTGCGGGCGCCCTCGCCCGCAGGACGACAACTTTCCGGCAATCCGTGGTTAATTCTTTTTTTAGGCGCGGCCCGCGAACTCTCTGGTCTCCGTCGACACCTTCACCTTTTCCCCGGTCTTGATGAACAGCGGCACCTTGATCTCGATTCCAGTCTCCAGTTTCGCCGCCTTGGTAACGTTGCCGCTGGCCGTATCGCCTCGCGCCCCCGGTTCGGTGTAGGTGACTTCCAGTTCGACGTGCGGCGGCAACTCCAGGCCAATCGGGTTGCCATTGAACTTCGTCAACTGCACGATCGTGTTTTCCACCAGCAAATCCATCGCATCGCCGACCATATCGTCAGAAAGCGTGATGGTCTCGTAGCTCTCCTGGTCCATGAAGTGCGCACCCTCGCCGTCGCGGTAAAGGAATGAAGCCGGGACCATCTCCAGGTCCGGTTCCTTGAACTTGTCGCTCGCTTTGAAGGTCTTGTCGAAGACGGCGCGGGTGATCAGGTTGCGCATCTTCAGGCGCACCAGCGTCTGCCCCCCGCGCGCTGTCGGCGTGGACACCGTCACGTCCAAACAGACGTACGGCGTGTTCTCAAATTCGAAAAATGCCTTGCGCTTGACGTCGATTGCATCAATGAGTGCGGCCACGGAATCCTCAGTAAATAATGTATCAGGGCATGAGCGGTTTTTTCCGGAAGGGC
>JBOGLI010000143.1:0-1791 GCA_050746165.1 Terriglobales bacterium
TGCCTACGCCGTGAAGGGCGACACCACCCAGTCACAGAAACTGCTTCACGAACTTCAGGAATTGGCGGTGAAGCCGAACGCACCGTACATCCCATCCCTCTACATGGCCAGCGTCTATACCGGACTGGGCGATCGCGACCGCGCCTTCGAGTATCTCGACAAGGCCGCCGAGGAGCGTTGCGAGTACCTTATTTACCTCGATCGCGAACCGATGGCCGACGCGCTCCGCCAGGACCCGCGCTTCGAAGCATTTCTCACGCATAATGGGTTGAAGCCGTAACTTCAATCGACTCCTCGGTCGAGAATTTTCTGACGCACTAACAGACTCTCTGCCGCTGTCTGCCGCGCTTTGCCGCTTGTGTGTCGCGCGACCGGAGCGGTACTCCTCGGGGCGTCTCAATCATTTGCTCCAAGGAGTCATGCATGAATTCGTACCTGCCCCTGCGTCCTGTCTCCATTTTGAAACTTCGTGACTGGCTGCTCCGCTCGCTAATCATCGCTGTGGTCATTGGCACCTGTGGTGTCGCCAGTGTCGCGCAATCGCCTGACCACGGTCGCCCGCTGAAAGTCATGACCCGAAACTTGTATCAGGGGACCGACTTTGTCGAGGCCATGTCGGCCACCGACGTGAACTCGTTTTTCGCTGCCGTGACCACTACCATCCAGAATGTCCGCGCGACCAAGCCGCCAGTGCGCATCGCCGCCGTCGCCCAGGAGATCGCCGACAACACTCCCGACCTGGTCGCCATTCAGGAAGCGACTCTCTGGGAAGTGGGCGCACCCGGCGCGTACACGGCCGAGATTGATCCGGTCGCGCTGTTGCTCTCCGATCTCAATAAGCTCGGCGAGCCGTACGTGAAGATCATTGTCCAGCCGCAGTTCGATTTCCAGGCGCCCTGCACGCTCGGATACTGGGTGCACACCACGACGCAGATCGCCATCCTCGCTCGCGCCGACTCTCTCCGCGAGCAAATGAAAGTCACGGACAAGCAGGGCGGTCTCTTCCAATACGAATTGCCGGTGACGCTGCCCGATCCGCTTGGCAGCATCAACGTCAACCGCGGTTGGGCCTATGCGGATGTGACTTGGCGAGGTAGACCGGTCCGTTTCGTCACCGCTCATCCCGAGTCGTTCTACGATCCCATCGAGAACGCGCAGGTGTATGAGTTGATTAGTGGCGTCGCGAACCCGTACGCCGCCGGACGCCCGGTGATCATGGCTGCCGATTTCAACACCAATGCCCTGGCGCCGGCGTATTCCTCGCAGTATGCGGGATACGCGCTCATCACCGGCATTGCCGGTTTCACCGATGCATGGGCCGCAACCGAGAAGACGGCGGGTTACACCTGCTGCCAGCTGAACAGCCTGACCAACAAGAAGTCATTGCTCGATCAGCGTATCGATTTCGTTTTCACCAGCGGCGCTGTAGCGGAGAACGCAAAGCTCACCGGCAACAAGCCGGATGATCGTGTCGATGGGCTCTGGCCGTCGGACCACGCCGGACTGGTGGCCCGCATTCGCTTGGGTAACTGAAGGAGGCGTTATGAGATGGAGACGTTATGCGGCATTCCTGGTCGGCGTGCTCTCCGGTTCGGTGTTCCTGGTGATTTTGGAAATGCCGCCGACCTGGACTCCCGATTTCTGGGAAGCACTCACCATCGGCACAGGGCCGGTGACGCTGGTGGTCGCCAGCGTGGTCGGCCTGAAGTTTGAGAAGGTCGCCGGCTGGTGGTTGTTGGCGGGTGCGGTGGCGACGGCGGTCCTGCTTTTCGCCCAGCTTGAACCATGGCG
>JBOGLI010000144.1:0-3894 GCA_050746165.1 Terriglobales bacterium
GGGCGCCCGCCGGCTCAACCATTTCGGGCGCCATGAGCGCCCGCCCCGGCGGGGCGCCGGGGCCCACAATTGTCATACTGGAGGGGTGAAGCGGCTCTCGCCATCAAAAGAACACGGCAGGTGAGACGTGGAACCGCTTACTCAATCGCCGGATTTGTTCCTTCGTCAGCTCGCGCTTGCCGTTCAGGACATCGGAGACGATGCTTTCCGTTCCGAACACATCGACGAGGTCCTTCTGCCGTAGTCCATTGGCTTCCATCAGGTGCCGGATGACGTTCAGCGGGCCGGCTTCGGGAAGAGGATAAGCGCGTGATTCGAATTCTTCGACCAATACCGTCAGCAACTCAATTAGCTTTCGCTCTGCGGCGGTGACTCGTTTTTTCGAGGTGAGTTGTTCCAGCCGGCGCACGTATTCGGCGTTCTGCTTCTCGTCACGGACGACCTGCGGGAGCGCCTGACTGAGGAGCGACGCATAATCGACAGATGATGTCGTCATTTCTTCCACCCTCCCCTGTCATATTCGGCGTGCGTGAGCACATGTTTGACGAAGATCATCTGCCACCTGTACTCGATCTTCACGATCAGCCGATACGCGCCGCCTTTTATGTTGAATACCGTATAAGGGTCGACGAAATCGGCTGATGGGTAAACCTTTCGGACGTCAACCAGGCTCTCCCACTCGGCATTGATCGCGATCTTGTGCCACTCGGAAAGCGGGCCCTCCAGCGTCCGATTTTTTGCGATCGCGTCCCGCCACGAGGCTTTGCTGATCACGTGCAAGGACGATTGTCTTCGCAATTTGCGAAGTTGTCAATTCCGGCGGTCACGCAGCCATCGATTTTGCCGGTCGCGAGGGGAAAAGATCAGCGCAGAGTACGCTGAGAGGCAGAGGCCGCAGAGCCGATGCGGGAGCCGCGCAGCAGCGGAAGCATCCAGCCCGGCACGTCAGTCGGCCATCGTTCGCGTGACAGGCGAGACGCCCGTGCCACGATCGAGTGCAGCGTGACCGGCGGGACGCCAGTGCTACGTCCCGCTTGCCCAATTGAGAATCACGTTGAGCTGGCGCGGCACCGACGCTGGGTCGCGCTGGATCATCAAGAAGCGTTTGCCATCCGATGCGACGCTGTAGCTGTTGAATCGATGATTGAAGAGGAACGTCGAGCGGTCAAACAGCCGGCGGGGAGCGCCGAATGACCCATCCGGCCGCACCGCCACCGCCACCAATGCATCGCCCGAAACATAAAACAGTTCCTTGCCGTCGTGCGACCAGCGGGGCAGGATTCCGCCTCCGGTCGAAACCGCGGTTCGGTTTCCGCCGCCCGGAAACGATTGAACATAGATTTCGTTTCGCCCGGTCTCGTCCGAGGCATAGGCCACCCATCGCGACACTGGCCCCGGCGAGAATTGGCCCTGGGTCTCGTTGAACGGCGTCACCCGGAAAGGAGTGCTCTTTCCGTCCGGTGACAGAGTCCAGAGATCGCGGCCGTTGGCGGCGCTGATTTCCACGTACATCAGGGTGCCGTCGGCCGCCATGGAAATCGGGAACTGGTCACCGGGTTTCTTGAGCAGAGTTTTCGCACCCGACGAACCGTCGGCAGGTTGTGAGTAGATGTCCCAGTCGCCGCCGCGATTGGAGGCGAAAAGGATCTGCGTGCCGTCGCGGCTCCAGATCGGCAAGATATTCGAGCCGTGCTCCGGAGACGGCAAGCGGCTACGGGTGCCACGCTGCAAATCATGGATCCAAAGCTGGTAAAGATGCCGGACCACGGCCTTGGTCCCGTCCGGCGAAATGGTCGCCTCGCGATAGACCTCGTGATCGTTGCCCAGCGGTTCCGCTTTTCCATCGCGGTCTACCCATGCCAGCGACGTGCGAGAAGGATCACCGGCGGCATAAACCGCGGTGCCGGTATTCGACACGGCGAGCCAGCCCATGCTCTCCGTTTCGAGTTCGTAGAACACATTGCCCAGGACGGACGTATCGGCGCTGGTGGGCGCGGGGTGCGCAACATCGAACGCGGCCGCGCGAATCCCGCTGGCTTCGTCCACGATCAGCAGACGTCCGGTGCTCGGACCGGTGGCTTGAAATCTCGCGATCGCAAAACCTGGCGCGGGCAGCACCAGCTGCCACCTCCGTGAATCGAGCGAAAGTACCGCGCTTCCCTGATTGTGTCCCCAAATTGTGAAGAGAATGCTCTTTCCCCCGGGTAGCGCCTGCGGAAAAACGTGGGCGTATCCGTTATCGGCGCCGTCGGGCTTGGTCAGAGACTCGGCTGTGCCGCCACCGGCCGGAATGCGGAGGAGTCCGGAACCGAGCGACTCGGTGTAGATGATCGTGTTGTCGTCGTTCCAGGTGCCTCCGAACGGATAGGAAGCTTCGACGATGCGGACGGGCGCGCCTCCATTGACCTCGGCTTTTTGTAGCTGCCCCTTGGCGAAGAACGCTACCCACTTGCCGTCGGGCGAAAAGAAGGGTTGCTTGGCGCCGCTCGAACCAGGCACCGCGCGAGCCTCGAACGAATCGAGGTCGCGCAAATAAAGTTGCGGCTCCTCGGTTCCCTGCTGCGCGACGTAGGCAATGGTGCGGCCGTCGCGCGTGATGGCTGGGTAGCTGGTGATTTCCTGCCCAGCCGGGAGCGGGATGCTCAGCCGGGCGGAGGTGCGCGGAGCGGTTGTGCTTCGGCTCCATAGCGCAAATAGCAGCGCCGCGACCGCGATCGCTGCGAGTGCTGCGATCGCGATTGAGGCCGTTAGTTTCCGACTCCGCTCAACTGGTTGCGCGGAAACACTCACGGACGGTGTTTCCGCAATCATCCGCAGTTGCAGCTTCAGATCGTGCGCCGATTGAATGCGGTCGTCCGGATCCTTTTCCAGGCAGATGGCGATCAACTGGCTCAATGCCGGCGGAAGCTCCGGACAGAGACTGCCGGCGGCGGGCGGGTCCATGGCCAGAATTTTTCCGACGAGGCTGGATTGCGTCTTGCCTTCGAATGCGCGCTTGCCGGTCGCCATTTCGAAGAGCATCGCGCCGAAGGCGAAGATGTCGGAGCGGGCATCGGCCGGCTGTCCGCCGATCTGCTCCGGCGACATGTACTGCACCGTGCCGATGATGGTTCCCGCGGTCGAGAGCGGCGAGGCGGGCGACGTCATCGTGAGCGAGGTCCCGATGACAGAACTGCCGGCCACCGCGGCCCCGACGGCCTCGGTCGGTTTCGCCAGCCCGAAGTCGAGCAGCTTCGCGCCCATCTTAGTGATCATGATGTTGCCGGGCTTCAGGTCGCGATGGACGATGCCCGCACGGTGCGCCTTGTCGAGCGCGTCGGCGACCTAGATGGCCAGCTTGAGCAGTTTTTCCGTGGGCAAGGGCCCGCGCTTGAGCTCGTCCGCCAGCGACTCGCCTTCCAGGTACTCCATCACCAGGAAATCGGTGCCGTGATCGCTGCCCACGTCGTGCAGGACGCAGATGTGCGGATGCTGCAGTTGCGAAATCAACTTCGCTTCGCGGTCGAAGCGTGCTTTCAAGTCCGGCGTCGCGGCGAGCGAGGAATGAAGAATCTTGATGGCGACGGTGCGGTCCAGGCGGGTGTCCTTGGCGCGGTACACCTCGCCCATGCCGCCCGCTCCGAGCGCAGCCTCGATTTGGTACGGCCCAAGCTTCGTACCGGGACCAACCGCCATCTGTTCACCCTTGAAAGCTGCGGTATTCTACCCGGAAAAGGTGGAATGGAATAGGAAAGAGGAGGTCGAGTCCGCACCCGACCACCGATTACCTGAGTTTCAACGTCGTCAGCGCGAAGAGCGCAAACACCAGGCTGGCGATCCAGAAGCGCACGATCACCTTCGACTCCGACCAGCCCAGCAGCTCGAAGTGGTGGTGCAGCGGCGCCATCTTGAAGA
>JBOGLI010000145.1:0-4165 GCA_050746165.1 Terriglobales bacterium
GCGCATCTCCATGCTGACGAAGGTGGCGACCGCGACGACGGTGAAGACGCAGAAGACGATGAAGAACGTCGTGTCCACGGTCAGGACCGCGGCCGCAAGCACCTCCATGAAACTGAGGACGGCCAGATACACGTGGTCGCGCTCGCGCTGCACGCTGAACATCTTGACGATCATGATGAACAGCACCATGTGCACCGTCGCCGTCACGAAACTGGCGGAGAGGAACAGGTAATCGGCGGCGTAGAACGCGACGTAGAAGACGGTGAGAAACGTGGTCCAGCGCTCGGGAATGGTAAGCCGGCGGTTGCGCAGGAGCAGGAAGCCGCGGAGGCCGAGGGCGGTCCATCCGGCAACGATGGAGACAGGATCGAGGCGGCCGGTGGCGGCGAGCGTTGCGAACCCGGTGACGATCAGCAGAAACAGCGAGAAATCGAAGAAGCGGTTGATGGCAGCGTTGAACGCGGGAGCGTCGGATCGCAACCTGGTTGGAACCGATTTGGCAGTCACCGCCACGGGGCTATGGTATCGCGGGAAATTCGCGATGGGTATGACGTATTTAGTATCGCGTATTTCGTATTGCGAGTGGGCTTTGGTGTTCCGTGTTTCGTGTTTCGGGATTCGTATGACGTATTTCGTATAGCGGCGCGGGAAGTTTGGTTGGATATTGCCTTGTGCCTTGTGCCTTGTGCCTTGTGCCTGGCGTGTCTTGCCGTAATACGCGATCCGAAATACGAGATACGAAACACGAAACACGCTCACGACATCAGAGTCCTTCGATGTAGGACTTGATGTCGGGCTGGGTCCAATCGACGGGGCCGATGAACTTGCGGCGGACCACGCCCTTGCGGTCGATGATGTAGGTCTCGGGCCAGCCGAAGCTGCCGTAAAGAGTCGCGGTGCGCTTCTCGGGATCGCGGGCGGTGAGGAAGTCGATCCGGTAGTCCTTGAGGAAGCGCTCGTAGGCTTTCTGGTCGACGTCGATGCTGACGCCAAAGACCTTCACGCCCTTGGCTGCCAGTTCCTTCTGCATCTCGACCAGCGACGGAGTTTCTTCGACGCAGGGCGGGCACCAGGTGGCCCAGAAGTTGAGCACCACGACGTCGCCCTTGAAGTCGTGCAGGGCGACGGTTTTATTGCCGTCCTGGAGCGCGAAGTCGGGGGCAGCCTCGCCCACGCGCGGCGGGCGCGTGCCGCTATAGCAGCCGGCTATGCCCACTAGCGACAGCACCATCAGGGTCGAAAACCACTTCACGTTTTTATGATACATGGCTCCCGGACTGCTCCCATCTCCATCATTCTGCTATGTCACAACACCTTGTGACCGTGACGACGATCACAGGCATAAAAACTTTCAATAGCTCTTTAACGTGGAATCAATAACTTAGCGGCATTCATATATGTACCGGCGGGATGCCGCGGCTCATCCAATCCGTATCTCTAAATGTGTAACCGAGAGGCCTATGCCCGAGAAGCAACAGACCACCCGGCACTACCTGTTCGCCAGCGATTTCGACCAGACGCTCTCGTTTAACGATAGCGGTTACGCACTCAGCGAACTCATCGGAATTCCCGTGCACGAATTCGAACGCAAAGCCAAGGGAATGGCGGCGATTAACCTCGTCCAGCAGGGCGGGGAACTGGCGTACCTGCTGCTGCACGATCCGGAGTTCCGCAGCCGCGTGCGGCGCGCGCACCTCTATGAAACGGGAAAACTCATCCGGCTGAAACCGAACATCGACGTCCTCTGCCGCATTTTGCAACGCGGGATCGATGGACACCAGTTCGAGGTGTACGTGATCTCGGCGGCGCCGGTGGAAATTGTCCGCTCGGCGCTGGAGGGCATCGTGCCCGCCGACCATATCTTCGGCACGGAATTCGAATACCTGCCCAGTGGAGAGATCCAGACCATTCGGCGGCTTGTCGCCGGATACGGCAAGGTTGCGGTGCTGGATCGGCTGCACGCGGATTTGCAGGTCAGCCCGGAGCGCATCATCTACGTGGGCGACGGAAGCTCCGACGTGCACGTCATGCTACACGTGAACCACCGCGACGGCTTCACCATTGCGGTCGCGGAAAATCGACACCTTGCTCCCATCGCCAAGCGGACAGTCCTGAGCGACAGCGCCGCGGCTGTGCTGGTGCCGATCCTCGAGGAGATGGTGAAGCTGGACCGTGGCAGCATCCGTACGATCTTCGACCGGAACGGATTTCAGATTCAGGATTGGGACAAGGTTCGCACCGACCGGCTGGTGATTCGGGATTCCATCACCAGCAACGCGCTGCACGCGGTCGCCGAATAACGGGGAGACGACTTCATGTGGAACGACGCGCTTGGCTGGGCGGCAACCGCCGTGTTTACCAGCTCGTATTTTTGCAAGTCGGTGAATGGATTGCGGATTGTGCAGGCCTGCGCCGCCGCGCTTTGGATCGGCTATGGAGTGTCGGTGAAGTCCGCGCCCGTCATCGTAGCCAACGTGATTGTCGCGGTGGTTGCGGTGTTCGTATCGCTGCGGCGAACACGCGAGCGAGCGGGAATTGTCGCCACCGAATGGCTGACCGGCTTGCGCGTTTCTATAATGGAGTAGTTGCCACCAACCGTATCCATCATCGTGCCCGCCCGTAACGAGGAGGCATGCCTCGAGTCATGCCTGAGGTCGCTGCTCGCGCAGAGAGGCGTGGAGTTTGAAGTAATTGTGGTGGACGACGGGTCGACCGACCGGACACGGGCGATTGCCGAATCGTTGTCGGGGGTTCGCGTCATCTCCGCTCCGGCGCTGACTTCCGGATGTTCGGGCAAGTGCAATGCGGCGCAAGCTGGGGCAGACGCTGCGGTCGGCGAGTGGCTGTTGTTCACGGACGCCGACACGGTTCATTTTCCCGGCTCGCTGGCGAGAGCGTTAAATGAGGCGCGCGAACATGGCGCAGACTTGCTGTCTTATTCTCCGCGACAAGAAGTGTATGGGGTCATCGAGCGCGCGCTGATGACCGTCATCTTCGCCGAACTCGCCGGCAGATATCGTCCGAAGGAGGTTTCGGACCCGCGCTCGCCCGCAGCGGCGGCGAATGGGCAGTTCCTGCTGGTCCGGCGAGATGCGTACGATGCCGTTGGGGGACATGCGGCGGTCTCGGACACGTTGCTGGAGGATGTCGCGCTGGCACGGGCGGTGAAGAACAGCGGCCGCCGATTATATTTTCGTTACGGCGGTGATGCCGTGCAAACCCGCATGTACCGCGATCTTCCGGCGATGTGGGAGGGCTGGACCAAGAACCTGGCGCTGCTTTTCCCCGATTCTCTGCAACTTGCCGGGCGGCGCGGAATCGAATTTCTGGTCGCTGCAGGCGGGATTGCCACGGCGGTAATGGGGCTGGTCCGGCGCGACGCACTGCTGGCGGGCGTCGCCTTGGCGGTTGCGGCGCCGACGTGAGCGCTATTTCTCCGCCGGGTGCGGAGGGCACACTTTGGACTGGCGAGCGAATTGATTGCGCCGCTGGGACTGCCGCTCTTCAGTTGGCTGCTTGTGCGGTCGCGGCAGCATCACCGCGAGGGACGTGTCGCATGGAAGGGAAGGACCTATCCCGGCGCGCGAGCGGCGGCAGCGAACCGAAATCGAGATTCATAAGTCATGTCGAACACGAACGGTAATCTTGTCTATCTCACCCGACGCTGCGAGTTCTCGGCCGCGCACTACTATCACAATCCTGAATTTTCCGCGGAGGAGAACCAGCGCATCTTCGGAAAGTGCAACAATCGCAACGGCCACGGGCATAATTACACGCTGGAAGTCACGGTGAAGGGAAAGGTCGATCCGCGGTCCGGATTTGTCATTGACCTGAAGCAGCTTAAGGAAGCGATGGCGCGCGAAGTGGTGGACGCGATGGACCACCGGCACCTCAACCTGGAAGTCCCCGAATTTCGTGACCGCATTCCGACGACCGAGAACTTGGCGATTGCAATCTGGGAGCGGTTGCGGACGAAGCTGAGTGTGGCGCAACTGCATCGCGTGCGGGTGTACGAGATGCCGGATTTGTTCGTGGACTTCTATGGAGAGGAGTAACGAATGAAAGCGCACCTCACCCGCCGCTACCTCTTTTCCGCTTCGCACCGGCTTCATTCCGAGGCGATGACCGCGCCGGAGAACTTCGCCACCTACGGCAAGTGCAATAA
>JBOGLI010000146.1:0-3893 GCA_050746165.1 Terriglobales bacterium
CCGGTGTGGATGGACTTTATGAAGGCGGCGATCGTCGGGCACGAGAAGGAAGAGTTTGCGCCGCCGCCGAGCGACGAGGCTCCGTCGCTGACCAGCAAGAATCAGTAATAAGTAATAAGTAATGAGTATCGAGCAGCGCACGATTGCTTATTACTTATTACTCAATACTTATTACTTTTCTCACGCAAACGCCGCGAACTGGCCGAGCAAATCCCCAATCTTCTCGATCGTGACATCGGGCGGCGGATATTGCTTCAGCACCTCGGGATCGTGGGCGTAGTGTCCCTGGCGCGGGAACACGGTGGTGACGCGGTCGCGCCAGATTTTCTTGACGGCGTCGAGCAGGCGGAGCTTGTCGTCGACGAAAACGTAGTGATCGGCGGGATAGCGTTCGGCGACGTCATCAAGCTCGTGCTCCTTGTGGACGTACACGAGGGCATTGCCCTGCACGGCGGCGTAGAGGCCGGACCGCTTGATTTTATGCGGCTGGAAGACGACGTCGCCGTCGGAGAGGATGGCGGCCTTGCCGAGGTGATTGGCGGCGGCGAGAACGTCGAGGGCGCGGGGGAAAAGGCGCGTGCTGAACGGGTAATTGATAAGGAAATCGGAGACGGCGAGGACCTTCATGGAGCGCGGGAAATTGGTGCGGTACTGCTGAAGCGCTCCCAAATAATCGGCGTAGCCGACGAGAGTGCGCATGCTCTCAAAGATCGACCAGTAGCGCTCACAACGTTCCTTGCCGACAGTGTGGGTCAGGTATTCGCGTAGATCGGTGGAGACTGCATCATTGTCGAGCAGCGTGTTATCGACGTCGAAAAGGAAGACGATTCTGCGTTTGGCCATCGCTCACCTGGTGGGAAATACGATACACGAGCGGAAGGTCAGCAATTCTGTTTGTCGTGTAAGTAGATGATTATTGATGACATACCCGACCCGAGCAGAGGGACGTATTGCCGACGGAGCGGGTGAGAACACAAAGTCCCTCGACTCGGACGCGCGAACCCGACGCGCCAAAGGCGGGCGCGTCTGGTTTTCGCGCGCGGCCTCGCTCAGGATGACAAAACCACACGTCCGTCCTCGCGCACCAAAAAAGCAATTGACATTCGAGCAACTCTGGTCTGAAATGTTGCGCGGTAAATAAAAAAACAAGCGTTCGTTTTTTATGCCCAAGCTGCGCGACCCGCAAATCGAGAAGAACCAGGAAAAGATCGAGAGAGCCGCGCTGCGCCTGTTCATCCAGCGCGGCTTTCACGGCACCTCGGTGCGCGACATCGCGCGCGAGGCCGGCGTCTCGCTGGGCAATGTTTACAACTACTACCGCGGCAAGGAAAACCTGTTCCAGAGCCTGGTCCGCCGCTACGAAAAGAAAATGGCGGCGCTGATGCGCGCGGAGCTGGCGGTGGTGACCGGGTCGATCGACGATCCCGAGAACCTGCGCAAGCTGGCGGCGGGCGTGCGCCGCATCGTGTACAAGGAGCCGGACTACTGGCGGCTGATGTACATGGACATCACCGAGTTCGGCAACAAGCACTTCGCGTTTGTCTTTCGCGACCTGTCGAAGCGTTTGCGGCGGCTGCTGAGCCAGCCCATCTCGGTGGAGAACGGGCATAACTCCCGCGTGCGGCCCGACGTCGCGTTCACCGCGATCTACCTGCAATTTTTCAGTTATTTCCTGGTCGAGAAGCTGTTCCGGGGCAAGAACCACTTGGGTGTGCCGGAAGGGGAAGCGATCGAGCAGTTAATCGAAATCTTCTCCCATGGCGTCCATGCCGGGAGCGGGCAGGGTGTCTCCCGGACAAGATCAATCGGTGCAGGCACGGTAGAAGCGCCGCGCGCGCAAGGAGCGCGGGCCGGGCGCTGAATCGCCGTGCGTCAGGAGACGTGAGCGATGAAACGCGCATTCTTGGCATTATTGCTACTCATTTGCGTATTGCTGATGGTCACGACCGCAGCGGCGCAGACCTCGACCACCGGCCAGATCGCCGGGGTGGTCAAAGATCCCACCGGCGCGGTGGTGCCGGGGGCGAAGCTGACGGTCACCAGTGCTTCCGGCGAGGTTCGCGAAGCGACCGCCGACGCAGAGGGACGATACCGCTTCCCGTTACTGACGCCGGGCTCGTACACGCTCAAGGCGGAGGCGGCTGGATTTCGTGCGGCAACGGCGGCGAACGTCGCTGTGACCGTGACGCAGACCACCGACCTGGAAATTCCACTCGCGCTGCAAACGGCGTCGGAGACGATGAACATCAGCGCCGAACCGCCGCTGGTGGATTCCTCGAATGCGACCACCGGACGACTGGTGGCGGAGCGGCAGATCAAGCAATTGCCGTTGCCGACGCGCAACCTGCAACAGTTGCTGGCGCTCTCGCCGGGAACGGTGGGCGCAACGGCGAACAACACCGAGATGGGGCGCGGCGACGTCAACATCTCGGTCAACGGACAACGCACGACCAGTAACAACGTGGTGATGGACGGCGTGGGCATCAACAGCCCGGGCACGAACTCGACGCCGAACATCAGCGTGCCCTCGCCGGATGCGGTGCAGGAGTTCATCGTGCAGACGTCGCTTTACGACGCGACGCAGGGACGGAATTCCGGCGGGAACGTCGCGCTGGTGACGAAGTCGGGGACTTCGCAGTTCCATGGCAGCGCCTTTGAGTTTTTCCGCAACCGGGTGCTGAACTCGAACGACTACTTCCTGAAGGCAGCAGGCATCAAGAAGCCGATCCTCAATCGCAACCAGTTTGGCGGGACACTCGGCGGACCGCTGATCAAGGACAAGACGTTTTTCTTTGTGTCCTACCAGGGCACGCGCGAACGCAACGGCGCGTCGCAGAGCAACAGCCTGAGCTTCCCGTTCCTGCCGGCGGGACTGACGAACGATCGCAGCGACGCGGCGATCACGTCATTGGCGACGGCCTATGGCGCAGTGTTCGTGAACCCGATCACCAAGGGAATGCTGCAAGCCAAGCTGCCGAACGGGAACTACATGATTCCGAGCGCGGCGGGCGGAAGCATTGCCAGCCCGGGGTTGGTATCGAGCCCGCAGAGCGTGATCTCGCGATTCCGCGAAGACCAGTTCAACACCAACATCGACCAGGTGATCAGCCAGAAGAACAAGCTGACCGGCAAGTTCTTCTTCTCGAACACACCGCAGTACCAGGGGATCTGGAACTTCATCGGCAGCAACGCGCTGCAACTGCCGGGATTCGGCGGCAATATCGAGTTCTACAACCGGGTGCTGTCGCTGAGCGACTCGCACGTGTTTTCTTCGAACCTGATCAACGAGGCTCGCTTCGGCTACAGCCGCATCGATGGACCGGGCACGCCGGAAGAGCCGTTCAAGAACTCCGATTTCGGCATCACCAACCCGCTGTGCGCGACCAACCCGAAATTCTGCGGGCTGGCGACGGTCCAGGTCTCGAGCATGTTTACCGTGGGCAACTACCCACTCTCCGACCAGCGCTCGACGACGCAGACCTACCAGTGGGGCGACATGGTGTCGTACACCCACGGCCGGCACTTCCTCCGCTTCGGGGCCGACATGCGCCGTTACCTCGTGGACTTCTATTTCAACTTCTGGTCGAACGGGCAGGTGAACTTTTCCAGCTTCAAGAACTTCATGATGGGCGTGCCCGATTTCGCGCTGCTGGGGAACGGCGTCCGCAGCCGCAATTACCGGATGATGGACTTCGAGACCTACCTGCAGGACGATATCCGGGTCACCGATCAGTTCACACTGAACGTGGGCATGCGCCTGGCGCGGAATGGCGGAATCAGCGACACGCAGAACAGTCTGGTGAATTTCGATCAGGCGGCGTTCGCGCAGAATACGCTGCCTTGCACCGCGGCGGCGCCTTGCACCAAGGGGTTCAACCAGGTCGCGGGAACCC
>JBOGLI010000147.1:0-2251 GCA_050746165.1 Terriglobales bacterium
GGTATCGGCCACGCCGGCACTTTGATCTCCGCCATCCTGCTTTTACTTCGGCAATCGTGGCGCAACTCGATCAACCGCTTCGCCGAGGCCATGACCCTCTTCGCCGTCATGTGCGCCGGCATGTTCCCGGCGCTGCACATGGGCCGGCCCTGGCTGGCCTACTGGATCTTCCCCTACCCGAACACGATGAGCGTTTGGCCGCAGTTCCGCAGCCCGCTTGTCTGGGACGTGTTCGCGGTTTCGACCTACTTCACTATTTCGCTCGTTTTCTGGTTTGTCGGACTGATCCCCGACCTCGCCAGCCTTCGCGACATGGCCCGCAATCCCGTCGCGCGTTTTATGTACGGCATGTTGGCAATGGGCTGGCGCGGCTCGGCACGCCACTGGCACCGTTACGAGACGGCCTACCTGCTGCTCGGCGGCATGGCAACGCCGCTGGTGCTCTCCGTGCACACGGTCGTGAGCTTCGACTTCGCCGTCGGCATCGTTCCCGGATGGCACACCACCATCTTCCCGCCCTACTTCGTCGCCGGCGCCATTTACTCCGGTTTCGCGATGGTGCTCATCCTCGCCATCCCGATTCGCTACTTCTACAACCTGCAGGACCTGATCACCGACCGCCATCTCGACAACATGGCAAAGATCACCCTCGCCACCGGCATGATCGTCGCCTATGGCTACATCATCGAGACCTTCATGGCCTGGTACGGCGGCAATTTCTACGAAGGTTTCATGATCTGGAACCGCATGCACGGCTACTACCGGCCGTTCTACTGGACGCTGATATCGATCAACGTCGGCTTCGTAAATGTCCTGTGGTTCGGGCGCGTGCGAAAGAGCCCGCTGGCCCTCTGGCTGGTGTCGGCCGTCGTGCTGGGCGCGATGTGGCTGGAGCGTTTCGTGATCGTCGTCATCAGCTTGTCGCATGATTTCCTGCCCTCCTCCTGGGGCATATATCACCCGACGCGCTGGGACTGGGCCGTTTTCCTCGGCACGCTCGGCTTCTTCTTCTTCGCTTTCCTGCTGTTCGTTCGCGTACTGCCCATGATTTCGGTCTTTGAGATGAAACACCTGTTGCCGTCTTCACATCCGCATGTGCCCCATCCAGCGGAGGAGATCCCATGACGTCGCCGGTCGTGCCAACGCCGATTTACGGCCTCATCGCCGAATTCGACACGCCCACCGAGATCGTCGTTGCGGCCCGCAAGGCCCATGCCGAAGGCTACCGGCGTATGGACGCCTACAGCCCATTCCCGGTCGAGGGTCTCGCCGAGGCGATCGGATTCCACAAGAACCGCGTGCCCCTGGTGACGCTGGTCGGCGCTCTCTGTGGCACCTCGACTGCCTATCTTCTGCAATTCTGGATCAACTTTATCGCCTACCCGTTGAATATCGGCGGACGCCCGTTCCACTCCTGGCCGGCGTTCATCATCGTCAGCTTCGAGCTGACCATCCTTTTCGGCGGACTCTCGGCGGCCATCGGCATGTTGGTGATGAACGGCCTTCCGCTTCCGTACCACCCGCTCTTTAACGTGCCCAGCTTTACCGCCGTCACGCGCGACAAGTTCTTCCTCTGCATCGAGGCAGTCGACCCCCGCTTCGAGCGCCATGCCACCTACGCGTTCCTGTCGGGCCTGGAGCCGAAGGCGATCACGGAGGTGCCCCATTAATACGACCGCCAGATGGGGGAGATTGCGGACGACCGGCCTCGCTATTGTCGCGATGGTCGCCCTCGCGGGATGCCGTCTCGACATGCACACCGATCCCCACGTTCTCCCGCTCACCAAGAGCGATTTCTTCGAAGACGGTCGCGCCTCGCGCACGCTCGTGCCCGGCACCATCGCGCGCGGCCAATTGCGCGAAGACACGTACCTCTATACCGGAATGATCAACGGCAGGCCCGGCGACTTCATGCCCTTTCCCGCCACTCGCGAGGTCTTGGAGCGCGGCCGCCAGCGTTTCGATATCTACTGCGCGCCCTGCCACTCGCGTATCGGCGACGGTAACGGCATGATTGTTCAGCGTGGCTATCGTCATCCGCCCTCGTTCCATTCGCAGGCGTTGCGCAACGCGCCCCTCGGCCATTTTTACGACGTCATCACCAACGGCTTCGGCGCCATGCCCGACTACTCCGCGCAGGTGCCGACGCCCGACCGCTGGGCCATCGCCGCCTACATCCGGGTTCTGCAGTTGAGCCATGACGCTACGCCGGGTGATCTGCCGCCGGGCAGCAAGATGCCCGACCTGACGG
>JBOGLI010000148.1:0-5302 GCA_050746165.1 Terriglobales bacterium
TTCATGATCACTGGATACGGCCCCGTCTGTGGATACGGGATCTTGGTGACGATTTCGCGTTCCTTGCCGAGGTAATACTCCAGCGCGAAATCGCCGACGCCGTGCAGGTCGAATTGCCAGAACGCGATTCGTTTTCCGTCGGGGCTCCAGCGGAAGCAGTCGTGCAGGTCGAGTTCTTCTTCGTTCACCCAGTCGGAGCCGCCGTTGATGACCAGGTCGTTTCCATCTTTCGTGAGCTGCGTGATGGCGCCGCTGGCGAGGTCTTCAACGTAGATATTGTTCTGCTTCACGTAAGCGACCTTGGTGGCGTCGGGGCTGAACTTGGCATACATCAGGCTGGATTCAGGCGCATCGCCGCCGATCTTCTTGAGTGTGCCGGATGCGCGATCGAGGAGCCAGTAGTCGCCGCGCGAGTTGGTGCGCCACATGCGTTTCGTATTGGTGAAGATCAGCACTCGCTGGTTGTCCTTCGACCAGCTCAGGCCGGCGATCTGCAGCGGCTTGCCGCCCGGCGGCGTCAATTGCGCGGCGGTGATCAGCACTTCGCGGTTCTTGCCGGTTGCCGTGTCGTACTTGACGATGTCGCGGCCATTCTTATCGCTCGCGGGCTCCGTCGTGATGTACGACTGCCCATCTTCGAACCAGCGCGGCGGTGGCGTGAAGCGCTCGCTGAATTCGCCGGTAAAGATGCGCGTGAGCATGTCCGGCGCGGGCTTGGCGGGCGCGGTGGCAGGTTGCTGGGCGATGGCAAAGGTGGACAGCGAGCACACGACCGCGAACGCGATCCGGCGAAACGCTTGCAGGCTCATGAATTTCCTTTTCACTTGGACGAAACAGGGTAATCGCGAGTGGTAGAGAAAGGCAATTGCGTAGTGGCGGATCACGGCGCTCGATGACGTTTCTTGCCGCGGCTGGAATGTTCCGAGTTTTGCTAAGTTTTCTTCGAGCTCATGCAAGCTGGGCCCCGTAGCCGCGCTTGGCCGGTTGGCAACCACCGTTGCTTCCGGTCATCGAACGCCGCCGGGGCCCTTCGTCATTGCTGGTTGTGAGTTGCTAGTTGCCAGTGTTCGCTTGCCGGTGCGGATGCACGATTCCCACCACGAACTAGCAATTGACAACTAGCAACTAGCAACCGTCTTCAGAAATTTACGCGGAAGGGCTCGGGGATAAACGTCAGCACGAGCATGGCGAGTGCGGCGAAGGCGAGCAGACGGCGTCCACGCCCGACTTCAGGGTAGTCGGGCACGATCGGGTGGCGCAGGCCGGAGACGGCAATAAAGATCACCCACACCAGCCATCCCTCCCATCCCGACCAGTTCCCGCCGATCCACCCTTTATCGCGGAGGATGGCGGCGAAGCCCAGCGGGAGCAGGATGCCGATCACCAGGTTGCCGACCAGGCGGTGGGCGCGCGGCCAGATCGAATACACGATGTGCCCCCCGTCGAGCTGCCCGCCGGGAAGAAGGTTGAGCGCGGTGGCGAACATGCCGACCCAGGCGGCGATTGCGGTCGGATGCAGGTAAAGCCGCGACAGCGGAACCTGCCACGCTCCCGCTCCGCGGAACAGTCCCTCAAACCAATAGACCACGTAAAAGATCAGCGGCATGCCGAACTGCACGTCGGCAGGAGGCGCGGTCGGAGGAATAGGTCGCGACAGCCATAGCGACCACAGCAGCACCAGGGTGGCGACGACAAATCCGGCGATGGGCCCGGCAATGCCGATGTCGAAGAGCGCGGCACGGGACCGGATCGGCGACTTAATGCGGATGAACGCGCCCAGTGTTCCAATCAGCGTCGGAGCGGGAATGAAGTATGGCAGCGTGGCATTCACGCCGTAGCGCACGCAAAAGGCGTAGTGGCCCATCTCGTGCGCCAGCAGGATCGCCATCAGCGCGCCGGCAAACGGAATTCCCAGCAGAAGGTTCCTGGGATCGTGCAGGATCCAGGTCACCGGGAAAAGCGAGAGTGACTCCTGCAGACTGAAAGCCGGCACATTGTGTAGGAAGTTGTACTCGAGTCGAGCGCCTACGACGAGCGTGGTGAAGAACGTAACGAGCAGCAGGAGCAGGTGCAGCCAGAGCCGCTGACGAGACGGCTCCGGCGCAATAAACACCTCGATGGGACGCGGTTCCTCGTATACGGATGGGAGCTGCGGCGTGAACTCGGACATGAACGATGGCCTGCTCCGTTCATGATACCGGATGCGCCGTAATCGAGAGGGGAGGAGCGAAAGGCGAGCGAGCCGGGGGCGGAAGTTGGCTCACCGCCCATGGTGATTGCAATCATCAGTCATGGTTGCTGGTTGCCGGTTGCCCGTCAACAACGAGCAACCAGCAACTGACAACTGTGTTCAGACGGCCCGCGCTGTGCCCCGCACAAAGTGCAGGATCAGCATGATCACGGCTACCACAAGCAGCAGGTGGATCAGAGCTCCAGCAACGTGGAACACGCCCCAACTGAAAATCCATGCCAGCAACAGCAGGATGAACAGCACCATGAAAATACTCATATCGTGTCACCTCCAAGTCGGCCATGTGGCGTCGACTTCTGCAATTCGACGGCGGAACTTCAGGGGGTGTTGCTAGATGAGTAAAGGGAATATTGCGAGACGGCAGGCAACCAGGAATCGGGTCATCGGGAGATCGGGTTATCGGGTCAACGGAATCTGCGCTGATGTTGACCCGATGACCGGATGACCGGATTAGTCTATGCTCTGCAACTCTTTACCGGGCTTGAAGCGGACGGCCTTGCCGGGAGGGATATTGACCTCGGCGCCGGTACGGGGATTGCGCCCGATGCCGGTTTTGCGCGGGCGAACGTTGAAGACGCCGAAGCCGCGCAACTCGATGCGGTCGCCATGAGCGAGGGCTCGTTTCATGCTGTCGAAGACAGTTTCGACCGCCAGTTCAGCCTTTGTCTTGGTGATGCCGGTCTTGTTGACCACTTCCTGGATGATGTCGAGCTTGATCACGATGTACTCCGTCTCGCTAAGATGCTGATAGTAAAGGGGTATCTAATTGATGTCAAATCGAACGGTTCTCTCCGCATCAGAAGCGGCATCGCGGCGTCCTCTTGGGGCCTGATTTGTCCACAGTTTTGCCCGCATTCCACAGATTCTTCACATCTTCCCCGCGCTTTCTGGTTGCAGCCGATTTACGATGATGACAAATTCATAGCCGGGGAAATCCATCATGAGCACACCCGCAGTTCAGGCGACAAAAGGTACGTCCGTCAAGAGTGACCGCTGGATCCGCCGCATGGCCCTCGACCACGACATGATCAACCCTTTCTCCGAGAAGCAGGTGGGAGCGGGCGTGATCTCCTACGGGCTGTCGAGCTACGGCTACGACCTGCGCGTCGCCGACGAGTTCAAGATCTTCACCAACATCAACTCGACGGTGGTCGATCCCAAGCAGTTCGACGAGCGTTCTTTCATCACCGTGCGCCAGGAAGTCGCCATCATCCCGCCCAACTCGTTCGCTCTCGCGCGGTCGGTGGAGTACTTCAAGATCCCGCGCGACTGCATCACCCTCTGCGTCGGCAAGAGCACCTACGCGCGTAGCGGCATCATCGTGAACGTCACGCCATTCGAGCCGGAGTGGGAAGGCTTCGTCACCCTGGAAATTTCCAACACCACGCCGCTGCCCGCGAAGATCTACGCCAACGAGGGCCTCTGCCAGATCCTGTTCTTCCAATCCGACGAGGAATGCGAGACCAGCTACGCCGACCGCAAGGGCAAGTACCAGTCGCAGAAGGGAATCGTGCTGCCGAAGGTGCTGTAACCCAGGCGCAAGGCGCAAGGAAAACGAGTTCGGATATACTGCGCGGCTATGAAACGCCGCGCAGTTTTCCTTTTTCTGCTGCTTTCGACTGCCGCTCTGGCGCAGACTTCCGATCCCATACGCGGTTACGTCAGGTCGCATCAGCGCGAGATCGTGCAGCAATTTGCCGACCTGCTCGCCATTCCCAACAACGCCTCGGATGCCGTCAATATCCGCAAGAACGCCGAATATATTGCCGCGCAGCTTAATCAGCGCGGCGCGCAGGCGCGTCTGCTCGAAGAACATGGCGGTCCGCCGTTGGTCTACGGCGAGTTGAATACGCCCGGCGCGCGCCGCACGGTGATGATCTATGCCCACTACGATGGTCAGAAGGTCGATCCCCAGCAATGGGCGACGCCGCCTTGGTCGCCGGCCTTGCGCGACGCGCGCCTCGAGCAGGGCGGCAAAGTGGTCCCGCCACAAGCCTGGCCGCAGAACATCCCGGGCGACTGGTGGATTTACGCGCGCTCCGCCGGCGACGACAAGACGCCGATCCAATCGGTGCTGTCGGCGCTGGACGCGCTGCAGGCCACAGGCGCGAAACCAACAGTCAATCTGAAGTTCTTCTTCGAGGGAGAGGAAGAAGCGGGCTCGCCGCATCTCGAAGCCGCCATGGCGAAATACGCCGACCTGCTGCACGGTGACCTGTGGCTTCTATGCGACGGCCCGGTGCACCAGACGCGCCGCCCGCAGTTGTTCTTCGGCGCGCGCGGCGTGATCGACGTCGAGATGACCATTTATGGCCCGAGCCATGCCATGCATAGCGGCCACTACGGAAACTGGGCGCCCAACCCGGGCGCGCTGATCGCGGAATTGCTCGCTTCCATGCGCGACAGCAACGGCCATATCAAGATCGCCGGCTACTACGACGATGTCCGTCCCCTCTCCGCCGCCGAGAAGCAAGCCATCGCCGCCATGCCCGACGTGGACACCGAGATGAAGCGCGAACTGGACCTCGCCTGGACCGAGGGCGAGCCCGAACCGCTGCCCATGCGCATCACCCACCCGGCGCTGAATATCCGCGGCATCCAGGCCGGACACGTGGGCGACGAAGCGCAAAACGCGGTGCCGACCGAGGCGCGCGCGTCGATTGATTTCCGCCTAGTTCCCGACCAGAAGCCCGAACGCGTCCAGCAGCTCGTGGAAGATCACATCCGTCGCCGGGGCTTCTACATCGTGCACACCGCGCCCACCCCGGAGCAGCGGCGCGAGCACGCGAAGACGATTTTCCTCGACTGGGGTCCGGGATATCCGGCAGCGCAAACTTCCATGGAGTTGCCGGTATCGGTAGCACTGTTTCGGACCGTGGAGGCGGCCACGCAC
This sequence comes from Terriglobales bacterium, assembly GCA_050746165.1. Classification (GTDB taxonomy): domain Bacteria; phylum Acidobacteriota; class Terriglobia; order Terriglobales; family Acidobacteriaceae; genus DAISJI01. The sequence goes on from JBOGLI010000148.1 coordinate 5,145, forward strand.
CAGCAAGTCGTGCGCGCGCCCCTGCTCGGCGGCAGTATCCCCATGTATCTGTTCCTGAAATTTGCGCCGGTGATCGGCCTGCCGGTCGCTAATCACGACGACAACCAGCACGCCGCCAACGAAAACCTGCGCCTCGACTACCTCTGGCAAGGCATCGC
>JBOGLI010000149.1:0-2171 GCA_050746165.1 Terriglobales bacterium
CGTTGGGCGCCGGCGGCGTGCGGTAAGGATTTGTGATTTATTGATTGGTAATTGCGAGAGACTTTCATCCATCTGATGTGTCTTTGCAATCACAGGTAGCGCAACTATAGGAATTCATGGCCACGCAAAAGAATTCGTTGTTCGTAAATGGCGGGAACACCGCCGTACTCTCGCCGGCGGAAGAAGAGGCGCGGGCGCGCGAAGTCGCGCAACGCTACCACTGCGAGTATCTCGACCTGCGCAATTACCACATCCAGCACGACCTGATGCGCAAGGTGCCGGTCGAGCTGATGTTCCGCTTTAACTTCGTGCCCTTGGAAGAGGAGCCAGACGGGTCGCTAGTTATTGCGATCGCCGATCCCCGGCAGCTCATGATGATCGACGAGATCGGCTTCCTGCTGCACCGGCGCATCCGTACGAAGGTTTCCACGCTGTCGCAGATTTCCGACCTGCTGAAAAAAACAGAGCAGTCGCAGCGCGTTTTGGAACAGGCCAGCGAGGGTTTCACCCTCGACGTGATTCGCGAAGACGAATCGGGCGACGAGAACCTGTCGATCGAGCGCCTTACCGCCGAGAGCGACAGCCCGGTGATCAAGCTGGTGGATACCACCATCTTCACCGCCCTCAACCGCCGCGCCAGCGACATCCATATCGAGACGCGCGACGACGCGGTGGTCATCAAGTACCGCATCGACGGCGTACTGCAGCAGGCGATGTCACCGATCGGGCGCGAACACCATTCGACGATCCTCTCGCGTATCAAGGTCATGAGCGAGCTCGACATTTCCGAGCGCCGCGTGCCGCAGGACGGGCGCTTCCGCGTCCGCTACAACAATCGCTTCATCGATTTCCGCGTTTCGATCATGCCGTCGATCCATGGCGAAGACGCCGTGCTCCGCGTGCTCGACAAGGAATCGATGAGCGAGAAGTTTCACAAGTTGACGCTCGACGTGGTCGGATTCGACGACGACACCATGCGCCGCTTCCGCCGCTATATCGCCGAACCGTACGGCATGGTGCTTGTGACCGGCCCCACCGGTTCCGGAAAGACGACCACGCTCTACGCCGCGCTGAACGAAATCAAGTCCGACGAGGACAAGCTCCTCACCATCGAAGACCCGGTCGAGTACCAGATCCGCGGCGTTACGCAGATTCCGGTGACCGAGAAAAAGGGCCTGACATTCGCCCGCGGGTTGCGTTCCATCCTGCGCCACGATCCCGACAAGATCATGGTCGGCGAAATCCGCGATAACGAGACCGCGCAAATCGCCATCCAATCGGCGCTCACCGGACACCTCGTGTTCACCACCGTGCACGCCAACAACGTGGTGGACGTGCTGGGCCGGTTCCTCAACATGGGCGTCGAGGCTTATAACTTCATCTCGGCCTTGAACTGCATCCTCGCCCAGCGCCTGGTCCGCGTGATCTGCACGAACTGCCGCCACGAGGTGTACTACGACGCGCCGACACTGGAGGCCTCGGGGCTGAACCCGCAAGAATGGGCGCAGCGCCCGTTCTACGAGGGGCAGGGGTGCATCGAATGCGCCGGAACCGGCTTCCGCGGCCGTACGGCGATCAGTGAGTTGATGGAACTCAGCGATCGCATTCGCGAAATGATTCTGGAAAAGAAGCCGACATCGGAGATCCGTCGCGCGGCGCGCGAGGGAGGAATGAAGTTCCTGCGCGAATCGGCGCTTGATAAAGTAGTGAACGGCACCACCACCTTGCGCGAGATCAACAAGGTGACGTTCATCGAGACGATGAGGTAAAACTGCATCTGGAGATCTGGAAATCTGGAGATCTGCAGATCTGCAGATTTCCAGATCTACAGATTCTTACGATAATGACTGCTCGTGACATTCCGCGCCTGGCATGCGAGTTGTCGGCCGACTCGGTGATTGCGGCGCGCGCCCAGGAATCCGGCGGCGGTGTGGATATGCTATCGAGCCGCAAGCTGCCTTCCGGGGCGTTAGTCCCGGGGTTAGCCGCAGGCAATCTTGCCGATCCCACCGCGGTACGGCAAGCGGTTTCCGAGGCGCTGGCGACCGTCGGCGGCCATGGCCGTGACGTGATTGCCATCCTCCCCGATGCAGCCGTGCGCGTGGTTTTGCTCGAGTTCGATTCGCTTCCCGAGAAGCGCCAGGACGCCGACCCGGTGGTCAGGTTTCGGT
>JBOGLI010000150.1:0-5309 GCA_050746165.1 Terriglobales bacterium
CACCATGCCCGGCTGCAGCTAGGCGCTGGAACGAAGAGGTGCCTGGTCGCGCGGGCAGGTGCTGAAATCGAGCGGGTAGGTGGAGTGGCAAACGTCGCAATACTTCATCGTGACCTCGGCGGGCAAACGAATCCCGCATGCCCACACATCGAAATTGGAACCCGGCTACCAAAGGATGACTGCAAGGGGGGCCACAGGATAGGCGCATCGTATCCCGGTGACGCTTGGAAGTCTAGACGTGTTTCGACCGGGTATTTCGCCTTTCGAACGGATCGGAACAATGAATTTGGGCCCGAAACCCGGATCACGAAACACGAGATTCAGCGGCCCTTGAACTGGGTCGCATTCGAGTACGCAAGCATGGGCACTGCTTTTCGGTCAGGCGCGAGATCTCGTTCGGGCGCGGTTTGCCGTCCCTGGTTTCTCCAGTTTGGCGAGTGCGCTCTTGGGCAACTTGGAGCGGATATTCTCATACGACTCGCGGACCAGCTCCCGCAACTCTGCATCGCGAAAAACTCCGGCAATCGGAAATGTGATCCAGTCATAGCGTCCGGTGTAGTCAGCGCGGCGCACCCCTTCCACTTCCAGCAATTCCGCGCAGCGCTCGGGCGTGCACTTCACATTCATGCGCACCGGAACATCGCCGAGCCCAACCGATACGAAAATCTTGCCGGCAATGCGGAAGAGCAGCGCGTCGCCCCACTCCGGCTTGATGTCCTCGGTCGCATGCGGCATCGACAGGCAGCACGCGCGAATCGCTTCAATGTCCATGACTGATCACGCAATCGACAATCGTCGACAATCAAAAATGCTGTTCGGCTCCGTTCACACTCTTTCCGTCGCCTCGCCCAGCGTCACAGTCACGTTCATCTTTTGTTTTCCCCGGAAAAGAGTGACGGTGATTTTATCTCCGGCGCGATGATTGTTCATGACCTGCGTCAGGTCCTCGGAATTCTGCACCGAATTCCCGTCGATCGCGACGATGAGGTCTCCGCCCAGCATAATGCGCTTGTTGCCGAGAAACGCCTGCTCGGTGCCGCCGCGGATTCCGGCGCGCTCGGCTGGCCCGCCGCGGACCACCTGGATCACCAGCAGCCCGTAATCAGCGGCGACACCCATTTGCTGGGCCAACTCCGGCCCGATCGGCAGCGTCACCATGCCGAGCGCGGGACGCCGAACGCGGCCGTACTGCACCAGGTCATTGACCACTGCCTTCGCCGTATTGATCGGAATCGCGAAGCCGATCCCGGAGCTCTGCCCCGAGTTCGACGCAATCATCGTATTCACCCCGATCACCGCGCCATGCGAGTCGAGCAGCGGGCCGCCGGAATTGCCGGGATTTATGGCCGCGTCCGTCTGAATGGCCTCGTCGATCACGTTCCCGCTCGGTTCCTGCACCGACCGGATGGAGCTGACGATGCCGCGCGTCATGGTCCCGTTCAGTCCAAAGGGGTTGCCGATGGCGAACACTTTCTGTCCGACCTGCAGCCCGCGCGAATCGCCAATCGTGGCCGGCGTAAGGTTCGGGGCATGTATCTGGATGATGGCAAGATCGTGGTTCGCGTCTGTCCCGATCAGGTCGGCGCGATAGTTCTTCCGGTTGTAGAGCGTGACCTCGATGCGCTCGGCATTGGCAACCACGTGATAGTTGGTCAGGATGTGGCCGTCCTTGTCGAGTACGAAACCGGTCCCCTCGCCTTCCTGCGGAACGACGCCATAGAAAAAGCTGAAGGCCTCCGAGCGCGAACGGATATTGACCACCGAAGGAATCGCCTTCTTGTACACGTTGATATTGATTTGCTCTTCCGGATCGAGCTTCTGCTCGTTGCCCTCGGCGGCTTCGGTCAACTCAACTCTTCCAGGGTGGCCAAACCAGTGCGACGGCGACAAGGGCCCCGGGTGCGCCGTGGTGAAGAAGAAGAACGCAGCCGCGAGAACCAGCGCGACAAGAAGAATCCGAGCAGCTCTCATGCGCAATACGATACACCGGGGAGCCGCTTCGAGGCAGCGGGGGAAGGGCATGGTTTGTCATGCTGAGCGAAGACGTTCGACCGACTCAAAACAAGTGTGTTTTTCTGCGCTCTCTGCCCCCCTACGGCCACTGCGCTTGTGTTTTTACCGAATTGCGTCCCGCCGCAATTTCTCCCAAACCGCGTCCACCTGCTTTTCGGCTGAGGCAAGGTCTCCCGAGTTATCGATGACGTAGTCGGCGGACCGCGCTTTTTCCTCATCCGGAAGCTGCGCAGCCGAACGGCGCTCGACCTCATGACGAGCCTCCTCGAGCGGCAGCTTCTGCCGCGCCGCGAAACGCTCCGTCTTCTGCTCCGGGCGGCACGTGACCGTGATGATCTTGTCGAACCGGCCCTGCACACCCGCCTCCAGGATGAGCGCCGCTTCGACGACGACCACCGCATTTCGATCGCTGCTGCCCGTCTCTTCCATCCAGCGGTCCTGGAAGGCGATCACCGCGGGATGAACAATCGCGTTGAGTTCTTTAACGCGCCCCGTGCCGAACGCCGCCTCTGCCAGCTTCTGCCGGTCGATGGAGCCATCCGGCTGGAGAATCGCGTTACCAAAATGACGGACAATCTCTTCGTACACCGGTTCGCCCGGCCGCATGAGCTGGTGAGCGATCTCGTCGGCGTGGATGAGGTGAGCGCCGCGCGCGACCAGCATCTGGCCGATCGTGGACTTCCCGCACGCCACTCCGCCGGTAAGGCCAACTTTCAACATCAGTAGTTAGTAGTTGGGAGTTTGTAGTTAGGGGCCGGGCACCGCGACGAGAGTGAGCGCGGTTTCCTGCGCGAGCTCCTAACTACTAACTCCTAACTCCTTTCCCCTTCTTATCCGGCACGCCTTCAGCAGGTTCACCAGCAGCATCGCCACCGTCAGCGGTCCCACTCCTCCAGGCACCGGCGTGATCGCGCCCGCGATGACCGCAACCTCCGGGTGCACGTCGCCAATCAACGTTGAGCCTTTCTCGGCAAACGATTTCTCCCGCCGCGCATTTCCCTTAAAGAATTTATCGAACGTTGTGCGGTCGGTGATGCGGTTGATGCCCACGTCGATTACCGTCGCGCCCTCTTTGACATAATTCACGTCAATGAACCCGGGTTTGCCGACCGCCGAGATCAGGATATCGGCGCGGCGGCAATGTCCGGCGAGGTCGCGCGTATGCGAATGGCAGACCGTCACCGTGGCGTTGCGGTTCAACAGCATCATGGCCGTCGGGCGTCCGACAATCTCGCTGCGTCCGACCACCACCGCCTCCGCGCCGTCAATTGGAATATCGCTGCGCTCCAGGATTTCCATGATTCCGGCCGCGGTGCATTGGATCATCGCCGGCTGGTTCTTAGAGAGCAGCCCGAAATTGAGCGGATGAAATCCGTCCACGTCTTTCACCGGATCAACCGCCAGCAGCACGCGCATCGTGTCCACCTGCGGAGGCAGCGGGAGCTGCACCAGGATTCCGTCGATGTCATCGCGATGATTAAGCTGGTCCACCAGCCAGAGGAGTTGCTCGGTGGTGACCGATTGCGCCGGCCGGTGCGTCTCCGCGTGCAGGCCCATCTCTTCGCAACTGCGCAGCTTGCCGCGTACGTAAATCTCCGACGCCGGATCGTTCCCGACCAGCACCACCGCCACTCCCGGCCGCACGCCCTGCATGCTCTTCAACTGGGCGCGCACTTCTGCGCGGATGGACTGCGCAATCGCTTCGCCGTCGAGAATGCGCGCTGGCATAGGAAATGACAGTGTAGCGAAGCGTCCGGTGGTTGCGATACAGAATGTGGGGCGCAGGTTAACGCTTAGCGCAACACGTGGACGCGTATTCCGAGCTTCAAGTTTTTCCAGGCACGATCAGCGGTGTACACCGGCGCACCTAGTTCCATCGCCAGACTGAGACACGCGCGATCTCCCAGCGAAAGGCCGAACCCGGAGGTCTTCAAGGTCAGATCGCCGGCGGTCCGCGCAGCAGCCGTTGTGAAGGGAAAGAATTCCCGCACTGGACTCTGCGCCAGCTCCCATGCATCTTTCGGCTCGATGCCTTCGCGCACGAGCTTCCCCTGTACCTCGGCCAGGTTCACCGTACTCGCGGCGGCATTCGCAAGTATCTCGACCGTCAACTTCTCGGCCCCCGGCTCCGAATTGAGGATCGCAAGAATGGCGGACGCGTCCAGAACCACTTTATTCATTGCGTGCCGCCTGGCGCCGTTCCGCGATCAGTTCGTCCGACAGCGACCTACCGCGTTTCACATGATGTCGGACTAGGCGTTGTGCGCGCTCGATGCGGCGTTTCATGGTCGTGATCCGCAACTCGTCATCCTCCAGCCGAAGTACCACCTCGTCGCCCGCCCTGATACCCATGGCTTCACGGAACGCCGCGGGAATTACTACCCGGCCGTTCTCATTGACCCGTAGCACCACGTCTTCATTCATGACACACCTCGATCTAAGTGACAATCATACCATTCTATGACAGAAATGGGAGCGGCTGACTGGGATGCGAGCTCTACCGCTGGGCGGTCGCCGCTTTCGCCTGTTCCTCTTCCTGCTCCGCCAGCATGAATTCCAGCACCTCTTGCGGGTGCGCGGCCAGCCACACCGGCGCGAACGATTGCCGGTGCAGCGGCGACGGACCAATCGAGCGCAGCGCGGCCACGTGCTTTGGGCTGCGATAGCCCTTATTCGACGCCAGCCCGTACTCGGGATAGACCGGGTCCCACTGCGTGATGAGCGCGTCGCGATGAACCTTGGCGACGATTGACGCGGCGGCAATCGAGGCGGAAAGCGCGTCCCCGTGAATGATCTTCGTCTGCCCGCACTCCAGATCGAGCCGCACAGCGTCGAGCAGCAGGTGGTCGGGCCGGGGATTCAGTTGCTCGATGGCGCGCTTCATCGCCAGCAGCGAGGCGTGATAGATGTTGATCTGGTCGATGCGCGCCGCATCCACCGCCGCCACTGCCCACGCAATGCAGCGCTGCTTGATGCGCTCGGCCAGAACTTCGCGCCGCTCCGCCGGCAGCAGCTTGGAATCGCGCAGCCCGTTAATTCGGTCCTTGGGATCGAGAATGACGGCGCCGGCCACGACCGGCCCGAAAAACGCGCCGCGTCCGACCTCATCGACGCCGCAAACCAGTTGCGCGCCCGCCGCCCACGCCAGTTTCTCGTACTTCAGCGTGCACTTCAGCCGCTTCAGCAGCCGCAGCTTGGCCGCTGACTTGGAGATTTCGGAGTCGGGCTTGGGAATGCGGGGCACTAAAGAAGGGCTCTGGGCTTTGGGCGATAGGCTCTGGGCATCATCATAAAAC
>JBOGLI010000151.1:0-2354 GCA_050746165.1 Terriglobales bacterium
CGCCTAAGGTTTACGTCAAAGTAAACTTCGGCTGCCCGCAATTCCCGTTTCGGGCTGGGTTACCCGGGCCTAATGGATTGATTCCGCTCGGTCGCAAAAATAACTGGCGATTATTACCTCCTGCGACCATAACGAGACAGTACATAGACCCGTTGCACATCCGGTTTATAAGCTTTACTCCACGCTCAACTGGGCCACCCGGCCCGGGCGTTCCCTCCCGACGGCCGACAGCCGAAAGCCGAGAGCCGACAGCTACTTCCCGTACTCCGCCAGCTTGGCCTCGATGCGGTCGTGCAGCCAGTGCGGGTCCCACCATTCCTTCGGGTTCACCTGCTGGCCGTCGAGCAGGATGCTGAAGTGCAAGTGATCGCCGCCGGCGAGTCCGGTGGTATCGGAATGGCCGATCAATTGGCCCTGCTTAACCGTGTCGCCGGGCTTCACCGCAAAGTCGTTCATGTGGCCGTAGAGCGACATCAGTCCAAAGCCGTGGTCGACGAGCACGGCGTTGCCGTAGATGCCGAAATACTGCGCCATGACCACGCGCCCGCTGTTCGCCGCCAGGATGGGCATGTGCTGCGTTCCGGCCAGATCGATGCCGAGGTGAAACTCGTCGTCCACCTTCTGCTTGTTGTAGACGTAGAAGCGGTGGTCGGCAAATGAGGCCTCGGTCGCGGCGGGCAGGCGGGTGAACGTGCCGTGCCAGAGGAACTCGTGCGCCGTCTGCTTGCCCATCTCCTCAAGTTGCTTCGTCTGCTCGTGGCGCAGGTCGCGGTTGACGAGGAGGAAATTCTTCAGCGGATCATGCTGGTCGGATATCGACGGCGTGTGCTGGATGATCGGCATCACCACGCGCGCGATGAAGTCGTCGTTGATCGGCATCGGCCGCGCCGGAAACGTCTTGGGGAAGGCGTGCACCGGGAACGCCTGCCGCGCCTCGTTGCCGGCATCGTCGCGTGCGACCAGCTCGAAACGCGCGTCGGCGGGCGCGTCATAGGGGAAAGCGAAGATGGAGAACATCGTTCCCGCCGGCGCCTTCGGCATCTGGAATCCCGGAAAGAACTTCCCTGCCACCTCGACGCCCGACTCGGTAGCCCCCGGCGAGACGGTGTACACCACCATGTCAGCGCCGCCCTGGTTGACGTAGTGCTGGGTGGTGAGCGCCGAGATGGTCGGCGGCACGGAGCGGACCTCGAAGCTCTGTTGCAGCGCCGCCTTCGAGCCGCGCAGGTTCGACGCCTCGGCCTCGACCACCAGCTCCACTTTTCCATCTTGCAGGCCGGGAATGTCGGAGCGGCCGGCCTTCAGGTCGAGCGTGAGTTGGCGGCCTTCCTTGGGCGCTAGCCACCAGTGGCGCTTCGCGACCGGCTTGGCCTCAGCCAAAGGGAAGGTGCGGCCGTTCTGCTGGTAATAGGCTTTGACGTCGCGCAATCCCATGCCGCTGGTGACCGTGACCGTGAGCGGCGTATGCATGCCGATGGCGCGCGGCGGATTCAAGAGCGCGATCTGCGGCGCGCCTCCGCGGAACAACGCCATGCAGACGGCGACCACGGCAAGGAGAATCAGCAGGAGAAAGAAGTTGCGAATACCGTGCGAGGGTCCGCTATCGTAACTTGCCGTACGAACCGATGGATAGGCCAAGAGAATCCTTTACTGTCCCAAATTCTCCGCGAGTGCGGTAGGAATTGATTATGCCAAGAAGTGCGGCAACAAATTTCCACAAAATCACCCGAGTCCTCGATCGACAACCCACTGAGGCGAACTAGGGAAGAACCCCAATCCGGCGCCGTTTGACGCGCAGTTCCCTCAGTCGCCGTTACCCACTACAATGCTGGAACTTTCGCTGCACCCAAGGAGAGAGACATGCTTCGTGCCGTACGCATCGTGCTGCTGGTCGTAGCCGCCGGATCGCTTTGCGCGCTCGCCGCGCAAACCGCCAACCCCGATCAGTCCAATGGCGGCTGGATTACTCCCGTCATCAAAGGCTACGGACAGATGGTGCCGTTGCCGAACGCGGCCGTCCAGCCGGACAAGAATCGCACCTACAAGATGGTGTTCCTGATCGAAAAGGCAGCTGACGATCCCAAGGAAGTTTCGGACGGCGTCGACCACCTGGCGCGGATCTACAATGTCTTCGAGTCTCTCGGGGTGCCGCCCAAGAACCTGAAGATCGTCGCGGTGTTCACCGGCGCGGCCAGCTACGCCGCCATGAACAACGACGTGTACCGCGAGAAGTACAAGCAGGACAATCCGAATTTGAAAGCCCTACAGGAACTGAAGGAGGCGGGAGCCGAGCTGTACGTCTGCGGGCAGGCAATGCACTTCCTGAGGCTCGACGAAAAGCAGTTGTCACCCGA
>JBOGLI010000152.1:0-9005 GCA_050746165.1 Terriglobales bacterium
ATCTCCGGGTGCGTATAAGTCGCGGCGGGCACGCGGACCGACGTCATCTTCTTCGCCGGTTTCCCGGCGATGTGCGCCACCGCGATTTTGCCTTCGATGAATCCAGCATGCGCCAGTTGCGGGTAGCCGGCGACGATGTCGCCCATCGCGTACACGCCCGGCTCCTCGGTCTGGAGCCACTCGTTGACCTTGATGAAGCCGCGGTCGGGCTTGATTTTCGTCTTTTCCAGGCCGATACCCTCGGTGCGCGGCTTGCGCCCGACGGCGATCAGGACTTTTTCGCCGGTCACAGTCTGCGATTTGCCGTCGGCTTCAAAGGTCACGGTCACGCCGTCCTTGTTCTTGTCCACGTTCTTAACGCTGGCGTTCACGAAGGTTTTGATGCCGCGCTTGCGGAAGTTGCGGTCGAGTTCCTTGGAAACGTCTTCATCCTCCAGGGGCACGATGCGCTGCAGCATTTCCAGAATTGTGCAGTCGCAGCCAAACGAGTTGTAGATGGAGGCGAACTCGCTGCCCACTGCGCCCGATCCGACGATCACCAGCGACTTCGGGATTGCCGGCAAACTGAGAATCTCAATGTTCGTGAGCACCTGCGGGCCGGGTTCGAGGCCGGGAAGCATGCGCGCTTCCGAACCGGTGGCGAGCAGGACGTTCTTCGCCTGCACCGCGGTCTTCTTGCCGCCGTTGTCGACTTCGACGGTGTGCACGCCGTTCTTTGCCGGTCCGGTGAGACGGCCGAATCCGTTGATGACCTCGATCTTGTGTTTCCTCATCAGGAAATCGAGGCCCTTGACGTGCTTGGCGACGATCTTGTTCTTGCGGTCCTGGACGGCGGCCCAGTTGAGCTTGGGCGAGCCGAGGTTGTCGATGCCGAATTCCTTGGCCTCCTTGAGGTAGTCCCAGATTTCGGCATTGAAGAGCAGCGACTTGGTCGGGATACAACCGACGTGCAGGCAGGTGCCGCCCAGGCCTTTGTCTTTTTCGATGAGCGCGACCTGCAGGCCGAACTCTCCGGCTCGGATGGCGGCGGTGTACCCGGCAGGGCCGCTGCCGATGATGGCGACGTCATAGATCTTGTCTGGCAAGTGCGTGCTCCCCACTAGTGCGATGTCGGTCAGATAATCAAACAAGTGATTCTACAAGAGTGGAGAAAGATTCGGGGACAACACAGTGATCGGTGATCAGTGTTCAGTGATCAGCAGGGTCAACACCAAAACGGTCGGAGCTCCTGAGCACTGACCTTGGCTGCTCATCAAACGCCGAGCGGCTATTCTTCCGATGTTCTTCGTTCGACGATTTCGCGTGGCAATTGATCGACCTGCTCGCCGCGAGTTCGCAACACGTGAATCCGGTGGTGGCCGTCGAGTATCGTTCCGTCCGGTCGTGCTTTCAAGCAGTTCGCCTGTCCAGGAGCGAGTGACGCCTGCAGGATTTCAGTGGAGAGCTTCTCGAACGCCTGAAGCTTGACTGTGACCAAAGACGTTTGCGAATGAAGCGGCTTGAGCGGTGGTAAGCCGGAGCCCGTGCTCATCAGTCGGTGCCTGCGAACGTACTCGCGAATTGATCGATCCAGCGGCGCTGTTCGGCTGTTTCCGGTACGGCAATGCCGCGGCTCTCTGTTACCCGGCGAACTGCGGTTTCGGCGTCGATTCCCTTAGTCAGCAATAAACAGGCAGCAACCATTCCGCTGCGCCCAATTCCCTGGCGACAATGCACTAGTACGTTTTTTCCGGCAACAAGATCGCTGTCGATTCTCTCCAGCATTGCCGTCACCTCGGTTCGTGAGAGCGGCACCTGGCGATCTGGAACCGGCAGCGACAGGAAGTTGATGCCCAACGCCTTTGTTTCTGTGGACTCTGCTGCGATCTCGAGGTCGCGTTCTTCGTCAGGCGTGAGTAGGGAGACGATCGTATTCACTCCGGCGTGAATCCAACCCTTAATTTCGTCGCGAAGCCAGTCCCCACCGCGAGGACGTGCGGCTATGCCCAGCTTGCCGGGCCACGGTCCGTCGACCCAATAAATGTTCGCGGGCATACGATCAGTTTACGCCAGCAGTTTCGCCACGTCCTTGGCGAAGTAGGTCAGGACAATGCTCGCCCCGGCGCGCTGAATCGACGTCAGCGACTCCAGCATGACGCGGTCGCGGTCGATCCAGCCGTTACGCGCCGCGGCCTCGATCATCGCGTACTCGCCCGAGACCTGGTAGGCGGCAATCGGAACTTCGAAGCGCTCGTAGGCGGCGTGGATCACGTCGAGATACGGCAGCGCGGGCTTCACCATCAGCATGTCCGCGCCCTCGGCGAGATCGAGCTCCATTTCCTTCATGGCTTCGCGGAAGTTGGCGGGATCCATCTGGTAGCTGCGGCGGTCGCCGAACTGTGGGGCCGAATCGGCGGCCTCGCGGAATGGTCCGTAGAAGCCGCTGGCGAACTTGGCAGCGTAGCTGAGAATGGGAATGTTGGTGAAGCCGTTCGCGTCGAGCGCCTTGCGAATGGCGGCAACGCGGCCGTCCATCATGTCGCTCGGGGCGATGATGTCCATGCCCGCCTGCGCCTGCGAGACCGCAGTTTTGGCGAGGATTTCCAGCGTGGAGTCGTTGTCGATTTCGAACATCTCCGCTGCGACCGCTTCCACGGCGGCCGCGGCTCCGACCGAAGCTGGGGCGACCAGCGTGCCAGTTGCCGGCTTCGCCCCGGGGAGCACGATGCCGCAATGTCCGTGGCTCATGTACTCGCACAGGCAGACGTCGCCGATCACCATCAGGCCGGGCACTTCGCGCTTGATCGCGCGCGTGGCCTTCTGCACGATGCCGTCCTCGGCCCAGGCGCCGGTAGCGACCTCGTCCTTTTTCTCCGGCAGGCCGAAGAGAATCACCGCCGGAATGCCGAGCGACTTCACCTCGCGGCATTCCTTGACCGCCTCGTCGATGGAGAGGTTAAACACGCCGGGCATGCTGCCGATCGGCTTGCGCACGCCCTCGCCCGGGCAGACGAAGAGCGGATAAATAAATCCCTCGGGCGTCAGACGGGTTTCGCGGACAAAGTTGCGCAGCGCATCGGTGCGGCGCAAGCGGCGCGGACGGGAAACGGGGAACGTCATGGCTGTGACCTCAAACGAGCTCTTAGCTACTAGCTCTTAGCTGTTAGCTTGCGGCATCGCTGGTCAAATTGTACCGCTCCGAAGCCGCTGAAAATGCGCGGAAATACTATATTTGTCGGCGTGATGCAGGTCACAGACAAATGTGACTTGAGCGGTCAGTGGTCAGTGGTCAGTGATCAGCGCGGCGGAGAGCGCGGCTGCCGCCAACTGAGCAAGGATTTCGGTTTCACACGGCTGATCACTGACCGCTGAACACTGATCACTGTTTCTCCACCCGGCGCATGTGTTAGGTTCGACTGAATGGACCACACCTGCCACCAGTGCGGCCAGGAAATTGAGCCGGGCACGCCCTTCTGCCGGAATTGCGGAGCGCCGCAAATACGCGTGGCCATTGACGAGCCGCCCGCGACGCCGCCGATGCCGCCCGGAACGCCCGACGACGCGCAACCCCCGGCGGTGCCGGTCACTGTCGGTGCCGCGCCTCCGCCACCAAGACCGGGCCTCGATTGGTCGAACGCATTGCCCGCCGCGATCTGGACGGGCGCCATCCTCGCCATCTCGTGGATCGTCCCCTATAGCGGATATTTCCTCTGGATCATCGCCGCCGGAATCCTCGCCGTCGCGCTCTACCGGCGTCGCACCGGCAACGCGCCGCTGACGAGGTCGAATGGAGCGCGCATCGGCGCCGTATGCGGGCTGTTTGGTTTCGTGGGATTTTCCGGAATGCTGGCCGTCGGGCTGCTGCTGTTGCGCGGCAGCACGAAATTTCGCGAGATCATGCAGGCGGCGCTGCGACAGGCGGCGGCCAACAATCCCGATCCGCAGGCGCAACAGATGCTGGCCAAGATGACCTCGCCCGCCGGGTTGGCGGTACTCGTCACGCTGGTACTGATTTTCTTTCTCGCCTGCTTCATCGCCTTGGGGAGCGCCGGCGGGGCGATCGGCGCATGGATGTTCTCGCCGAAAAAGAACCCTCCACAACAGTAAAACCAACGGCATTCCCGATTGTCGATTGTTGAGTGCCGATTGTTGCCAAGCCCCACCTGTTTTCAATCGGCAATCGACAATCGGCAATCGACCCTGCTTTTCGGCTCCGCTTGTATGTCCCCTTGCCCCCCGGATATGATTGGCGGAGCCATGACCTCCACCTCCGTCAGCAAGCCCAAGCTGCGCGAAAAGGCGCAAATCATGTCCGCCTCCGAAATCGAGCGGACGCTGGTGCGCCTGGCCCACGAAATCATCGAAAAGAATGACGGCATCCGCGACCTGGTGCTGATCGGCATCAAGCGGCGCGGCGTGCCCATAGCGGAACGCATCGGCAAGATCATCCAGCGCATCGAGGGCACTCCCGTTCCGGTGGGCGTTCTCGACATCCAGTTTTATCGCGATGATCTTTCGACGGTCGGCGAGAAGCCGCAATTCAAGCCGGGCGAGCTGGGCTGCGAGGTGGAAGACCAGAATGTTGTGCTGTGCGACGACGTGCTTTACACCGGTCGCACAACCCGCGCCGCGCTGGATGCGCTGGTGGACCACGGGCGTCCGCGACGCGTGCAACTGCTGGTGCTGATCGACCGCGGCCATCGCGAGCTGCCGATCGAGGCCGGCTTCGTCGGACGCACGGTGCAGACCACGCGCAACGAGATCATCGAAGTGAAGTTCCAGGAAACGGACAATATGGAGAAGGTCCTGGTTGTGGAGAAAGAGAGCTGAAAGGCACGAGGGCCGAGGCACAAGGCACGAGGTTTTGTTAACTACTAACTCCTAACCGCTAACTATTGGTTCGCAGTACCGCCGCACATGCAAAGAGAAGACAAGCGGTCACTGCTTGGCATCGAGCACCTGCCCACCGAGGAGATCGTTTCCATCCTTCGGCTGGCGCACCGTTTTCAAAAAAGCCGCCCCAAACCAATCTTCAAAGACAAGCGCATCGCCCTGCTGTTCTACGAGGCGTCGACGCGGACGCGCGTCTCGTTCGAGTTCGCAGCCAAGGCGCTGGGCGCAACGACCACGCTGGTGCACGCAACCTCGTCGAGCATCGAAAAGGGCGAGTCGCTGCTCGATACGGGCTACACCATCACGGCGCTGGGCGCGGACGTGATCATCATTCGGCATCCGAGTTCGGGCGCACCGCACGTGCTCGCCCGTCACGTCAGCGTTCCGGTCATCAACGCCGGCGACGGCATGCACGAGCACCCCTCGCAGGCGCTGCTCGACGCCTACACCATCCAGCAACGAAAAAAGAAGTTGGATGGCCTGCGTGTGGCCATCGTCGGAGACATCTTCCACAGCCGGGTAGCGCGCAGCGAGGTACTGCTGCTCTCGCGCTTCGGATGCAAGATCTGCCTGTGCGGCCCTGCGGAGCTGGCGCCCGACGTGGCCACCACGCTCGCACCGGGCGTGACCGTGACGCGAAATATCGGCGACGCCCTGCGGGGGGCCGACGTCGTCATGGTGCTACGCATTCAGAAAGAGCGGCTGGCGAGCCTGCAATTGAATGCCGATGATTATGTGGCGAATTTCCAGCTCACCGTGGAACGTCTGCGCATGGCGAAGCCGGACGCGATCCTCATGCACCCGGGCCCGATCATCCGCGGCATGGAGCTGAGCGGAGAACTCGCGGACCTGCCGCAATCCACCATCCTCGACCAGGTGCATAACGGAGTAGCGGTGCGCATGGCGATCCTGGCGCGAGCGCTGGAGATAAAGATATAGCCACGGATGAACACGGATCGACACGGATTAATGCGAGAGAAAACACAAATCGGCAGCAATCAGCAGCGGCCAACGTCTTTGTTGATCAAAGGCGGGACCGTCCTCGATCCGGCAAGCAATGTCGAAGGCGCGATGGACGTGCTGCTGGTCGATGGACGTGTGGCCGAGGTCGCGGCCAGCGGACGCATCAAGGGCAAAGCCGAAGAAACGATCAGCGCCAAAAACCTGATCGTCGCCCCCGGTTTTATCGATCTTCATGTTCATCTGCGTGAGCCGGGGCAGACGCACAAAGAAAACATCGCCACCGGGACGGCGGCGGCGGCGGCGGGTGGATTCACCAGCGTTTGCGCCATGCCGAACACCTCGCCCATCAACGATTCGGTGGAGATCACGTCGTGGATGCAGCGGCCGGAACGCGGGGGGGTCGTCAATGTCTTTCCCATCGCGGCGGCAACGCGCGGCAGCGCGGGCGAGGCGCTGACGGATTTCGCGGCGTTGCGCAAGGCGGGCGCCGTGGCATTCACCGACGACGGAAAACCGGTGCTGGGCGATGCGCTCATGCGCGAGGCGCTGGTGCACGCGGCGCGCGTGGGTGTTCCGGTGGTACAGCACGCCGAGGACACGCGCATGACCGCGGGCGCGCAGATGAACACCGGCCCGACCGCGTTTCGCCTTGGCCTGCGTGGCATGGCGCCGGAAGCGGAGTTCAGGATCGTCGAACGCGATATCGACTTGGCCAAGGCGACGATGTCGCACCTGCACGTGGCGCACGTCTCGACCGCAGGGGCGGTGAAGGCCGTCCGGCGCGGGAAAAAAGAACGCGTGCGTGTTACCTGCGAAGTCACGCCGCACCACTTCACACTGCTGGACGAGGACGTTGGCGATTACGATTCGCGCTACAAGATGAACCCGCCGTTGCGCTCGGAATCCGATCGCGAGGCGATCTGGGCAGCGCTTGCCGATGGCGCCATCGACGCCATCGCCACCGACCACGCGCCGCATGCCATGCACGAGAAGCAGGTGGAGTTCGATCGCGCGCCGTTTGGCCTCATCGGCTTCGAAACGGCGCTGGCACTGGCGATTACCGTGCTGCACCGGAAAAAAGGAATTGCCTTGCGGCGGATCGTGGAGCTGATGTCGGCGAACCCGGCCCGCATCTTCAACCTACGCGGACGGGGCACGCTGGCCGCCGGATCGCATGCGGACGTGGTGCTCTTCGATCCGAAAGCGCGCTGGACCTACGACGCAAGCAAAACGAAGTCGCGCTCGCGGAACACGCCCTTCGACGGCTGGGAATTCTACGGTCGCGTGGTCACGACGATCGTTGGCGGGCGCATCGTATTTGAGAAATAATCGTCATTCAATGAACATGCAGTCGCCGTAGGAATAAAAACGGTATTTCTCCGCGACCGCATGAAGATAGGCGTCTAACGCGAATTCGCGTCCCGCAAAGGCCGAGACCAGCATCAGCAGCGTGCTCTTGGGCAGATGGAAGTTGGTCAACATGGCTCCGACCACGCGAAACTGAAAACCCGGGTAGATGAAGATGTCGGCCTGTCCGGCGCCGGCTCCCACACATCGCGCCGGAGTGCTTGCATGGGCGGAATCGCAGTCTGGCGCGATGTGTGGGGCACCCGAGGCGAGCGACGCCGCATATTCGAGAGTACGAATCGTGGTCGTACCGATGGCGACGATGCGCCTCCCCGCCGCGAGCGCTGCGTTGACCTTGCGCGCGGCGACCTCCCCGATGCTGTACCACTCGCCGTGCATGCGGTGCTCTTCAACTTTCTCCACGTGCACCGGCTGAAAGGTTCCGAGGCCCACGTGGAGCGTGACCTCAGTACTATCAATCCCCCGCGAACGAATGCGGTCGAGGATCTCGGGCGTGAAGTGCAGGCCGGCGGTCGGTGCGGCGACCGAGCCCTGTTCTCGCGCGTACACGGTCTGATAGCGCTCGCGGTCGGAAGGCCGGTCCTGGCGGCCGATGTAGGGCGGCAGGGGCACGTGGCCGACGCGCTCGACGGCGGCAAAAAAATCGGGAAGCGGATCGAACCGCAATGTGCGCTCGCCGAACTCGCCGCGAGCGATGACTTCGGCGTGCAGCTCGTCGCTGAAGGTCAGGCGCTCGCCAACGCCGATTTTTCTGCCCGGGCGCACCAAGGCGTTCCAGACCGGTTGCTGGTTGCCAGTTGCTGGTTCTTGAGAAACTGGCGAAGTAAGCAGTGCTTCCACTTTGCCCTTCAGGAATTCTCGGGCAGCCGGATTGTGCGGCGAAACGGGCTGCGAGCGAGTGCCACTGCGGTGGCCGAAGAGCCGAGCGGGAAATACTCTGGTGTTGTTAAACACCAGCAGGTCGTCCGGGCGGAGCAGGTCCGGCAAATCGCGGAACTGACGGTCGTGCCACGATTGCGACGCCCTCGACAGGTGCAGCATGCGCGAGGCGGCGCGGTCAGCCAGCGCCTCCTGGGCAATTAATTCGTCCGGCAGGTGGTAATCGAAGTCGGAAACCAGCACCGTACAAGAATACGGTACGTTGTAGGCACAGTTTGGACGACGGCGTTTTCGGCCGGGAACAGAGCTTTCTCCGATCTCGATCTGCCCCGTTGTAAACCCGATTGCCCCCGGCCAATTTTCTAGGTTAGGATGCAGACAAGACGCGTGCTTCGGGGCATTCGGCGGCATCTCCATTCATGCACAGCGAACGCCAGTACCGGGACGAAATTGTGCGCTACGGGCGCATGCTGCACGAGCAGTTCTTCGTGGCGGCGACCGACGGTAACCTCTCGGTCCGCCTCGACGATGGCTCCATCCTGTGTACGCCTACATGTCTGTCGAAGGGCATGATGACACCCGACGACCTGGTGATCGTCAACGGCAACGGCGAAGTGCTGCGCGGACATCGGTCGCCATCGAGTGAGATCGCCATGCACGTGCTGATCTACCGGCTGCGGCCTGACGTCAACGCGGTCGTGCATGCGCATCCGCCCACCGCGACAGGATTCGCCGCCGCCGGCGTTCCGCTCACGCAGCCGCTGGTTTCCGAGATCGTGATTGCACTCGGGGAGGTCCCGCTGGCGCCCTATGCCACGCCCGGATCACCCGAGCTGAGCGAATCACTGCGCCCGCTCATTGCCGGTCATGACGCGGTTCTTATGGCCAACCACGGCGTGGTGACGCACAGCTCCGACCTCAAC
>JBOGLI010000153.1:0-5274 GCA_050746165.1 Terriglobales bacterium
TCTTTGCCCTGGTCCTTGGGATAGAAGGCGTGGAAATCTTTTCCGATAAGAACATCGGCATCGGGGCCGGTGTTATACGCACGCCACACCATCTTGCCGGTCTTGATGTCGAGGGCGGTAACTTTGCCACGAACGCCGAGTTCGCCTCCCGCGTCGCCGATTATGAGGACGTTCTTGACGACGAGCGGCGCCATCGTCGTGGTCTCGCCCAGGTTGATGTCGCCCACCTGCGTGCGCCAGACCTCTTTGCCCGTGTTGGCATCCACGGCTTCGGCAATGTTGTCGAGCGTCACGTAGAAGATCTTGCCGTCGGCGTAGCTGGCGCCGCGATTGACGGTGTCGCAGCAAGCTACCCCAACCGCCCGCGGATTGGGATACGGCATGAACTTCCATTTCAAGGGGAAACCGGGCTTGGTCAGGTCGAGGGCGATCAAGTCATTCGGAAACGGCGTGACCACGTACATGGTGTTGTTGACCACCAGCGGCTGGCCCTCATGTCCGTGCGGGATTCCGGTGGACATGGTGCCGACGACTTTCAGATTCTTGGCGTTTCCTGTATTGATCTGGCTGAGTGGGCTGTAGCGGGTGTTGGCGTAATCGCCGGCGGGCAGGGTCCACTCGCCGTTCGGCACCGGAGTGACCAGGCGGATGTCTTTGCGCTGGCCGGGGACCGTGGTTTCTCCGCCCTTCGCTGGAGACTGCTGCGCAAAGGCGAATGTCGCCGATAGCAAAACGGTCGCGGCCAACAACACACCGCGCGTCGTACTCCGATACGATCCGCACGCATTACCGGATCGTATACAGGTATGCAGCCGCATCCCTTGCCTCCTGTTCAGTGAGCCCGAGTTCGGGCATGGCGGTTCCCGGCTCAATCGATTTCGGCGAGATGATCCAGCGCACCAGGTTGTCGGGTGTGTTCGGGAGTTCGCCGCCGATATAGGTACGCTGCCCCCACTTGATCAGGGGAGGTCCGACAAGTCCGTTCGCGTCGGGAATGCCGGGAATGATGTGGCAGGCGCCGCAGCGATAGTGGTCGATGACCTGTTTGCCGCGGTTCCAGTCACCGCCGGTGTAAACGGCGTAAACATTGGGCTGCTTGCCGCCCTCGCAGGCGGTCAACCCGAGCGCCAGGGCGGCGATGGCAAGAATGCCGACGATGCGCCGATGAGCCATCAGTACGACCTCACACACATGCGGATGATGTAAATGGGAATGGCAAACCACACGATTCCGGCAACCAGGGACACGCTCACGAACACGCCCACCATGGCCATGTACTCCTCGCGGCCGCGGCCCTCCGCCTCGCTGAAGTCGGACTTTCCCGAGAGAGTGCGCCAGTTGTCGTACGAGACCACGCCCGCCGCGATTCCCGTCGCCAGCAGGCCAATGGTGATGATGCCGAGCACGACCCACACCCAGGTCTGAGTGAACATCGCCGACCCGGCCTCGCCGCCCATGCAGGATTGCCAGGCCAGCAGCACGTTCAGCAGCCCCGCGAAGATCCACGACGCAGCGCCGCCCGCGAAGCCGAACCACAGCCGTTTCGGCGAGACCTGTTGCGCGCGTTCCTTTTGTTCAATGTTCATAGCGCGTTATAAAAAGTGCGGCGACACGTAGAGGATGGCGATAATGAACACCCATACTGTGTCGACGAAGTGCCAGTACATGGAAACGTTGTGATAGGGCCGGTGCGGCGTGTGTTGCGCCGGTTCCCAGTGAGGCGCCACCAACAACAGCCAGCCCATCATCAGCAGACCGGTAATGACGTGGGCCACGTGCAGCGATGTGATGGTGTAAAAAATCGAACCGTAAGCGTTGGCCTGCGGAGTCAGGTGCAGCAGATGTTCGGCGTAATCGAGGTAACTCAAGCCCAGGAACAGGATGCCAAGGGCGATCGTGCCTATCAGTCCGGCGCGCGCGAGTCCGTATTTTCCTTCCTTGAGCTGCTTCTCGCCCCAGTGCAGGACCACGCTGCTGGTCAAGAGCACGCCCAGCATCGGCAAGGAATAGTGGAGCTTGGGAGCCTCCTCGGTCTTCCAACGGTCGCCGCCCTTGGCGACGTAGAAATAAGCCATGAACAGCATCACGAAGAGCGTGGCCTCGGTGGCGATGAACAGGACCATGCCGAAGGTGCCGCGCCGGTCGTCGATGCGCCGCACGGGAGGTCCGGCGTGCTCGATGTGCGGCGGGGCCTGGAGAAAGACCTCTGTCATCGTTCAGCTCCTGCGTTGTTCACGTTGCGCATCACGGGATTTTTTCCCCTGCTTCCTCCGGCTCAAGATCGGACAAATTGGGAACGCGCAGCCACGAAGCAATGGCGGCGGCCGTCACCACCGCCGAAGCCACGCTGGTCCACGGGAGTTGATAAACAATGGCGCCGCACAGCACGAAAAATCCAAGCGCGGCGATGAGAGGCTTAATGGTGTCTTCCGGCATGCGGGCGATCGCAATCGGCTCGGAATCGAGCCAGGTGGTGGAGAACGTCAAGCGGCCCTGGTCGAGGATGCGCTCCCCGTTCGGGTCCTCTTCCTCGTCGTGCTCGTCCCACAGCGGATGGCGGGTCGTGACCGTGGGCAGATGAACGCTGCCGTACACCTTCGGCGGCGAATCGGTGGACCACTCCAAGGTATCGGCGTTCCAGGGATTTTTCCCGGCGAGCCGTCCATGCTTCAGGCTCCAGAAGAAGTTGATGAAGGTCAGAAGAATCCCGAAGGCTAGGATGAAGGCGCCTACGGTAACGAACAGGTTCAGGCCTCCCCAGCCGAGACCGGGAAGGTAGGTGTATATGCGCCGCGGCATGCCTTCGACGCCCAGCACCTGCATGGTGAAGAACGCCATGTTGAAGCCAATGAACGACACCCAGAAGCTGACCTTGCCCAGCGTTTCGTCCATCATCCGGCCGGTCATCTTGGGCACCCAATAATAGAGACCGGAGAAAACCGGGAACATGTTGGCGCCGACCAGCACGTAATGAATGTGCGACACGATCCAATACGTCTCGGTGATCTGCCAGTCGAGCGGCAGGACCGCGCTGGCCACGCCGTTGAGTCCGCCGACTACGATCAGCGCGATGAACCCGACGGCGAAGTGCATCGACGCGGTCATCACCGGCCTGCCCTTCCACATGGTGGCGACCCAGGAGAAAACCTGCACAATGGTGAAAATCGAGATCGTCATGCTCGCCGCGCTGAAAAAGCTCATCGTCAGATGGCTCATCCCAGTGGAGAACATGTGATGGACCCATACGCCGAAGCCGACCAGTCCGGTGAGCACCGTCGAGGCGGCTACGTAGGGATAGCCCACGATCGGGCGGCGCGAGAAGACCGGGATGATCATCGACATCATTCCCGTGGCCGGCAGGAAAATGACGTACACCCACGGGTGTCCGAAAAACCAGAACATGTGCTGCCAGAGCAGCGGATTGCCGCCGCCGGCCACGTCGAAGAAGTGGAAGCCCCAGCGGCGCTCCAGTTCGAGGCAGACGTTGCACGCGGTGAGCGCCGGAAGCGCGAAGACATTGGCGAAGGAAATGGTCAGGGTGCTATAGAAAAATAACGGCATCCGGCTGATGGTCATTCCCGGACAGCGCAGCCGGAGGATGGTCACGATGAAGTTAATCGCCGCCGCGTCGGTGGAAATATTAAGCAGGATCAGCGACATGTTGTAGAAATCCATGCCGTGACCGGGCGAATACTGGCTCGAGGTATAGGGTGCGAATGCGTACCATCCGGCATGCGGTGCCTGTTCGAGAATGGGTGCGACGTACAGCAGGATGCCGGAAAACAGGAACGTCCAATAGGTGAAGGCGTTCAGGCGCGGGAACGCCAAGTCGCGCGCGCCGGCCATCAGCGGTATCAGGTAAATGGCGAATCCGGACAGGATGGGGGCGGCGTACCAGAAGATCATCGTCATGCCGTGCATGGTGAAGATCTGGTTGTACATTTCGGGCGTCAGTAGTTGCTTGTTCGGCCCCGCCAACTGGAGGCGAAGGATCAGCGCCTCGACGCCGCCAAGGACAAGAAAAATTAATGAGGTAACGATGTAGCGGTGGCCGAGTTCCTTGTGGTCTACCGTGCCCAGCAATCCGTGCAGCGTTTTGGGTGTTTCCCAAAGTTCGGTCAGGCGCTGCTGGACCGCTACGCTCATTCCTGCTCCTCCCCAGCTACTTGCGCCCAGATGTAAGTGGCTGATGGGAGGGATGTATTAAGCGCGAGTTGCTATAGCATCGCGCTGCAACCCGGGCCAAGGTGCGCCGAATTGCCGCGCCAGAGGCGGGAATCAATGCTCATTTTTTCTTTTGGGTAGCGCTCGTTTTTCGATCTCTGCTTCATTTTCCCTGACCGCATGTGGTGGTCGTGAACGTCGCGCTGGTTACGATGAGACGGTTCGGTACGCCTGCGCTGTTCGCTTTCGGCGGCGCCACCGGTTCCTGCCCGGAGGAAACTTTTTCGGCGCGGACAAGTACCTGCTGGCCTGCGTGACCGGCGAGATCCCCGGTGGATCCGGCCAACTGGTACACCCGACCGGCGTCATCGGTCAGCGTGAAAGTTCCGGACGAATTCTGCAGGCATCCCTGGACGGTGACAGCTTCGCCGGGTCTGCCGATCTTTCCCTGGCAGGCCCAGCTTCCGCAGGCAATCAGGATGGCGATGGCCGGTATATATTTCCGCATCACTCCGGTGGATGCCTGAATCCGGGTGCAGGTTAGCGAGCGCGCGATTGCTATAGCAAGGGGGGACTCTAAGCCGGCACGGGATGCACTGCTGATTGTGCTATACTGTATTCACGCTTGTGACCACGGTTTGCATGTGGCGCGGCAGTCCGATTTGAATAGCCGGCCTGACCCCTCCTTTGATTTCCTGCCACCCGTATCCCGGCGCTGACTAACGATTGAGCGGCTTCAGCTATACCTTCGCGAATCGCATCCTGGTGCGTGTCGCGAGACGCCTCTCCAGAAAGATACGATTCGAATGACAAGTTTCAATGAATTGCCCCTCTCTGCCCTATTGCAGCAGAGGTTGGCGAAAGCACAATTTCACACACCCACGCCGGTCCAATCGGCCGCGATTCCGCACGCTCTTGCGGGAAAAGATCTCCTTGCCACGGCCCAGACGGGCACTGGAAAAACGCTCGCCTTCGTGATTCCCATGGTCGAGCACCTGATGAAATCCCCGGCTTCCCGTACCGTCGAAGCCCTGGTACTCGTTCCGACCCGTGAACTTGCCATGCAGGTGCACGAGCAATTCGAGCAACTGCGCGGCAAGCAAATTCCTC
>JBOGLI010000154.1:0-5871 GCA_050746165.1 Terriglobales bacterium
GAGCATGTTCCGGCTGCGCCAAAGCACATCCATCAGCCCTTGTTGCCAGCGCGCGCGCTGCCGCCCCAGGTCGCGCAACGTGTCCGGCGCCTGCGTCCAGCACGTCGGCTCGGTGACGAACGGCATCGCATACTCCCGGTGCTCGTCGAGCAGCGAGCGGTGCATGCGGACGATCAGGTCAAAGTCCTCCCCGATCGCATCCTTGCGGAATCCCCCGACGCGCAACACGCGGTCGCGGCGGAATACACCGAACGCGCCGGACACGATGGGCAGCATGTTCATCGCGCCCCATGCCTGCCGTGCCACCAGGAATGCTCGCAGGTACTCGATCACCTGCAGCACCTCCCAGGGGCGGTGCGGAAGTCGGATTTCCGTGATACGCCCGTCGCGGACGCGCGATCCGTTCAGGATGCGCACGATGCCTCCGGTCGCCACCACCTCCGCTTCCGACGAGAACATATCGGCGCCAATGCGGATCAAGGCGTCGGGTTCCAGCACCGAATCGGCGTCGATCACGGCAATGTAAGGACTGGAGGCCGCGTTCAGTCCGGCATTGATGGCGTCGGCCTTGGTGCCGCCCGAAACCTTGTCGAGCACCAGCAGGCGTTCGTCGGTTGCGCTGACGTAAAGCCGGCGCACGGGCGCGGTCGGTACCTGCGCCACGTACAGGATGCTGGAGCGCCGCAGAACGTAGGCGGATTCGAGCAGCTCCAACGTTGCGTCGGTCGAGCCGTCGTTGACAACAATGATCTGCAACTCCGGGTATTGCAGGCGGAGCAGCGAGCGCACGCTCTCCACGATGATCAGCTCTTCGTTATGCGCCGGCACTATTACGGTAATCGGAAGCGTTAGCGGAGAGCGGTCCAGCGTCTCCATGCGCAGCGACGACAGGCGCAGCCGGTGCTGCGCCGCGGTGACTACTGCCGCAACCAGCATGGCCAGGTAAATCAGGTTCGCGGCAAGGTAGTAGGCGAACAGAAACTCATTCGACCAGTGCAGGAAGCGGATCATGCCACGCCCACCTCTCGTTTCGCCGGTTCCTGCGGCGCTCCGCCCGGCGTCAGCCGGCCGCGCGCTGCCTCCAGTGCGGCGATCAGTTCCGAATGCCGGCCGTCCTCGAGCTTCGCCAGCGTCGCGTCATACTGTCCACTTCGGTCCAGCTCGGAAACCAGCGCCTGCAGCGCATAATCGTCGCCGGAGCGGACCGTCCCGCTAATAATTCGCGGAACAAGCTGGGTGGAGCGGATCAGGGCCCACGCGGCCCGCTGGCGCACCAGCCGGTTTCGATCGCCCAACAGCCGTAGCAGCACCTGCATGCCACCGCGATCGGTAAAGCTTCCCAGGGCGACCACCGCGCGCAGCCGCACAAACCATTCGCGGTCGCCCGCCAATTGCGCCAGCGGGCTCAGCGCAAACTCCGGCGCGGCCCGAGACAGCCCGCGTGCTGCCGACGCCCGCACCTCGGCCGATGCGTCACCGGCCATCAGCACCAGGTCGTTCCAACTCGCATCGTCGGCAATCTCGGAGAGCACCCGGGCCAGCATCTCGCGAATACGGGACGACCGCTCGCTGCGCGACTTTCCGCCTTCCTCCTCCGCCCCATACATGTGATGGATGAGCACGCCCGGGTGGGACGCGCAGCAGTTGAGCAGCGCGTTCTTGACCACGTTCCAGGGAACGTCCAGTGTGTCCGCCTCAATTCTTTGCAGCATCTGCGAGGCGGCGGCCGCCGTGGCCAGCTTGCCCAGCCCACGCACCGAAGCGATGCGGGTCTCGAGGTCGGGACTGTCCAGACCTTCGGAGAGCGCCACCAACGCTTCCGGCGCGCGCGTGCGGCCCAGCGCGACCAGCGCCGCGCGGCGCCGCCATCCGGGCGCGAAGCGGGCTTCCGCGATCCGTTCATCGAGGACGCCGCTGCGCCGCAGGCAGTCGATCAGGCGCCGGAGTTCGTCGCCGTCCGCGACCTCCAATCGGTCGAGAAGAATGCTTTCCAGTACCGACCGCGATAGCTTGTCCTTCGTCCAGTGCTCCACCGGGATTCGGCCGGCGACGAGGAAGTCCCATTGCCTGCGGATGGCGGCGGCAATGGCGTCGCGCCGGCGGAAGTACCGGCCGCGCACCCACCGCCGCCCGATGATGAACGCCAGCAGCAGCGCGATTCCCGACATCGATCCGGCGATCGCGCCGAACAGTACCCGCGCGGCATTCAGGTGCACGAGATAGCTAAAAATGGATTCCATAACTGAGCGCAACCGTCGTCTGCGTCCGTCCTTGCGACCGGTCCTGGAAATACACGCCCGCGCCGATGTCCTGGCGCGCGGTGAACTTGTAGCGAATGCCTCCGCCGAAGGTCCGTGCCGAAAAGTGGCCGATTTCATCGGCTTTGGCGAAGTTCTCGGCGCCCACCGCGAATGCCGCGTTCGCCATCACTCGTGGGGAACCGAGTGGGAAGCTCAATCGCGCACTCCCCGTCGGCTGCCACTCCGCCCCGCGCACCGGGAACGAACTGCGCGCACCGCCGGCTGCGATCGCGAATGTCCACGCGCGCGGCAGATACAACAGCGCTGCCGTGGAGATCGTCTGCACCCGTGAGCCGCTGAACCAGAGCCATTGCTGCGCATACGACAGCTCCAGCCCGCGCACCAGCCTTGCGTCCGGCATGCGGAATCCTCGCCCGATTTCCAAGCCCGCTTCCCGGCGCGGGATCACGTCTTCGTCGTGCCCGCCGCCGCCGTTCACGGCAATCCAGCTCCGGCTGCCCAGCTTGCGGCTAACGCGCGCGTTCACGCGCTCGGCCGTAGCTCCGAAGCGCTGATAGAAGACGGACTTGACCGCCGTTGTCCAGCGCTCGTTCCAGTGCGAGGTCAGCGTCACCGCCTGCGCATTGGCGGTGTTCGTGTAATTGAACCGGTCGGTGGTCGAATCGAAGCGGAGTTCATGGCGCGCATCCTCAACCGCGGTCGCCAGTGCCGCCTTCGCCTCCCGGTTAGCGGGATCGCGCGCCAAAAGCTCGCGATATGCCTGCCGAGACTCCTTACTTCGTTGGACCCGCGCCAGCAGACGCGCGCGTCGCAAAAGCACATCGGAACTTTCAGGACTGGACTGGAGTACCTCGAGCGCTTCCTCGGCCCGGCCTTCGCGCGCTAACACGTCCGAGAGCCCCACCATGATGTCCACGTCTTCAGGAACTTGCTGCCAGATAGTCCGGTATTCCTGCTCCGACTCCCGCAGCTTCCCGCTCCACGCGAGCACTCGCGCGCGCCAGCCTCGCGCCTCCAGATCATTGGGATGGATTGCTAACCGCTGCTCAACCATCCTCAGGGCGCTTTCGAATTCCTTTCGCTGCGCCGCAGTTCGGACTTCCTGCTGCCAATCCGGCTGTTGGGCCACGGTGGCAGCGGGTACAAGCACGAGCAGCACGAGGATGCGGGCGACCGCTTTCACGGCTCTATTCTGATTTGGATTTGTCTAAATCCGGCATTGCGCAAACAGCAGCCCTAACTTTGTCGTTCCATTTTGAATTCCGAGCCAGATTGGCACCGAGATGCGAGGGAGGCGGCTGGCAGCGTAAAATCAAACGCGTTGCCGGTCATGTCCGACCGTACGGAGAATATGAGCCGAATCAAGACCGCCCTTGCCTTCCTGGTGTTCTTCAGCACTCTCGCCGCCGCTGCCGCACAGACGCAGCACGCTGCTTCCACGCCCGCCGAGCGCGACCGGCTCGTGAAACTTGCCGCTCAGCTTCAGGCCAGCCCCCTCGATCCTGCGCTCGACAGCGATCGCGCCTGGGCGATGAAGTGGATCGACCAAATTCCCGATATCACCATCAATCTCTGTGACGCCGTCTTCGAGCCGATGAAGGACGCCCCGCACGGCAACCTGCTCGCCGAGATCTTTACCATCTCCGCTACCGCGTACATCATTCAGCATCCCGACAAGGCCGCCCTCGACGCCGAAGTGAACGCCGCCGGGATCAAGGGAATGCTGAAGGCCTACCAGACCATCGTCGCCCGAGCCCCGCGCCAGCGCACCGACGACCTCGACGATCTCCTCGGGCGGCTGAAGGACGGCACGCTTCAGCAGTACGTGAACGACCAGACGATGAAGTGCAGCACCAACCCGAAGTCCTGAGATCCACCTTCGTGCCAATTCGGGAAGCGCCTGACACGTAAGGTTTCCGGCTTTATCCGTCATCTTGAGCGAGACGGGTATACAATCCCGTCGCCTTCCTTTTGCCTTTTATTCTGACGTCGAGGTGCACGCCATGAAGCGAGTGCTATACGCCGCGCTCTGCCTGGTTCTTGCTCTCTCCTGCCTGAGCGCCCAGGAAACCACCAAGTCCGCCAAGACCCAGGCCAAACCTGCCGCCGCCAAAACCGTGCACCAGGTTCCGCCGATCATCGACCGCGAGCTGTTCTTCGGCAATCCGGAAATTGCCGGCGCCCAACTCTCGCCCAACGGCAAGTACGTCACCTTCATGAAGCCGTGGAAAGACACGCGCAACGTATGGGTGAAAGGCGTTGACGAGCCCTTCAGCGCAGCCCGCCTGCTGACCACCGAGGCCAAGCGTCCCATCGGCGGCTATTTCTGGACCTACGACAGCAAGTACGTTCTGTTCGTCAAGGACAACGATGGCGACGAGAACTTCAACGTCTTT
This sequence comes from Terriglobales bacterium, assembly GCA_050746165.1. Taxonomy (GTDB): domain Bacteria; phylum Acidobacteriota; class Terriglobia; order Terriglobales; family Acidobacteriaceae; genus DAISJI01. Next base: position 4,658 of record JBOGLI010000154.1, read on the forward strand.
GCCGTCGATCCCACGGCCAAGCCTGCTCCCGGCGCCGAGGCGCCGCCATCGCGCGATCTCACCGGACTCAAGGGCATCCGCGTCATCCCTTACGAGCTGCCCAAGAAATCGCCCGACACGATGTACATCGGCATCAACGATCGCGATAAGGCGTGGCACGACCTCTACAAGCTCACCATCTCGACCGGCGAAAAGACCCTGCTGCGCAAGAACACCGACCGCATCACCAGCTGGGTCTTCGATCTCGACGGCAACCTCCGCCTGGCCACGCGCTCGGCCGACAACGGCGACACCGAGATCCTCCGCGTTGACGCCGACAAGTTCACCAAGATCTATTCCTGCAACGTGTTCGAAACCTGCCAGCCCATTCATTTCCAGAAGGGCAACAAGCTCGTATATATGGAAACGAACAAGGGCGAGGGCAATGACCTGGTCGCCCTGGCGCTGCTCGATCCGGCGACCGGCGACACCAAGATGGTCGAGACCGACCCGCTCAAGAAGGTCGATTTCGGCGGCGCCGTCTTCTCCGAAGTCACCGACGAGTTGATCGCCACGGTGTACGCCGACGACCAGTTCGTCCGCCGCTATTTCAAGGACAAGGCATTCGAGGCCGATCACAACTTCATCGCCCACAAGTTCCCCGGGATGGAACTCGCTCTCGGCTCGCGGACGCTCGATGAGAACGTCCTGTTGTTCACCACGTACAGCGACACGGAACCGGGCGTCACCTATCTTTATGACCGCCGCACCCACAAGATCGTCAAGCAGTACGCGGCCCGTGAAAAGCTTGATCGCACTGCGCTGTCGCCGATGAAGGTCGTCCACTATCCGTCGTCTGACGGCCTGATGATTCCCGCTTACCTCACGATTCCCAAAGGCTCGACCGGCAAGAATCTGCCCGTGCTCGTCACTCCGCATGGCGGTCCCTGGGCTCGCGACATGTGGGGCTACAACACCTGGTCGCAGTACTGGTCGAATCGCGGCTACGCAGTTTTGCAGCCGAACTTCCGCGGATCGACGGGATACGGCAAGAAGTTTCTCGACGCCGGCAACCTCGAGTGGGGCCGCTTGATGCAGGACGACATCACCTGGGGCGTGAAGTACCTGGTCGCACAGGGTATCGTCGATCCTAAGCACGTCGGCATCATGGGCGGCTCCTACGGCGGATACGCGACGCTTGCCGGCGTCACCTTCACTCCCGATCTCTACGCGGC
>JBOGLI010000155.1:0-8531 GCA_050746165.1 Terriglobales bacterium
CAGCCGCGCCGCTCAGGGCCGGCGTAATTTGCGGCTTTAGCCGATGCTGCACTAAATACGAAATACGCGATTCGAAATACGCATTTTTCACCACGGAGGCACGGAATCACTGAGAAGATTTTTTCAGAAAATTCCGTGCTTCCGTGTCTCCGTGGTGGAATTTCTTCATAGGGAAGGTCGACATCCGTGGTCCGCGTTCAGATCCCCTACCATCTTCGCAACCTTGCACACGTCGGCGACGAAGTCGAAGTTGAGATCACCGGCCCGGTGACGCAGCGTTCGGTGCTGGACGCGCTCGAAGCGAGCTACCCAGTGCTGCGCGGGACGATTCGCGAGCATGGAACAAATCAGCGCCGAGCCTACTTGCGCTTCTTTGCCTGTCAGCAGGATTTGTCGCTGGAACCGCCCGACGCGCCACTGCCCGAAGACGTCGCCAGCGGGAAGGAACCCTTTATCGTGCTGGGCTCGATCGCTGGCGGATAGAGCTGGTGGCGTCGGGCATGGGAGCGTCGGAATAACAGCGGCGTCTTAGTTTGCCGCGAATCCTGACGCCCAGAGCCCGGAGCCCAAAGCCTAGTGCCCATTCAGGCGGAGTGTTGCTGCGCCTGTGCCTGTTTTCCGGCAGGCTGCTGCACATGCCTGGACTGCCGCTTGATCAGATCCAGTTCGCGCCGCAAGGTTTCCACTTCAAGGCGCAGTTGGTCGAGTTCGGCGCGCATGCGGTCCTCGTTGCAATCCGCCGCTGAAGCGGGATTGCTCTCGCGCCCGTTACGACAGCCGCTGATCCAGCTATCGATCTCCTCGGTGCTGGCCAGCACCGCGCTGCGAAGATGCGCGTTCGGCCGCCGCACCGGAAGGCCCAGCTTTTCCCAGCGCTGCACCGTACGAACGCCGCGTCCCATGTAGGCTGCGATCTCCTTCCACCCGCTGAGCACTCGATTGCTTTCGAATGTCTTCGCGCGTCCGGAATCGACTTCTCTTGAATCGGCCATTTCTCCCTTTCTTGTTCTTGATGCTTGCGGTCAGCCCTGTCGCCGGTGCGTCGCACCCGGCTGCGCGGACCTGCCGTCGCGCTTGACCGCGGTCGCGTACGGCTCCGTCTTGTACTTGTCGCGTTTAGCGGCCGTCTTCATGGCCGCTCGAAGCGCTTCGGGAACGGGTACGGTGTCAAATTGTGTGGTTTGTTGTTTCTTCACTGCGAGTACTCCATAACTTCGACCTTATATCGTGTTCAGCTATACGGGGGACTTATTTACCCGGGACGTTTGCTCCTCAATAACCGGTGAAGGAAGCTCCGGCTGGCGTGCAGCAGGAATACGACTTGACAACTAAAATACTTTAGCGTTACGTTAACGCTACGATACGCATCGAACATTGAGGAAGGAAGGAAGGAAGGACGTGAACGCGAAAAAGAAAGGCTGGGCGCACTTCGCTACGACGTTAAAGGCGGGGGTCCCGAACGGCAGGAACGGCAAGCACAAGGAGGTTGTGACTGCTATCCTGCGCGACTTGGCTACGCTTGAGGGCGGCCGGGCATTGAAGATCCCGCTGGCCGATCTGCCCGACTCGAAGGTGAATATCCGCTCGGCCCTCAACCGCGCCACGCGCAAGGCGGGCCTCAATGTCTCCACCGCGGCCGATGACGACTTCCTCTACGTCTGGAACGTCTGACCGCTGCGTCTACTCCAGCCGCAGGGCGACCATCGGATCCACGGAGGCGGCGCGGCGCGCCGGCACCAGGCTTGCCGCGATCGACACGACCACGATCCCGGCAATCGCCGCGATGAACGTACCCGGGTCCCAGGGGCCGACGCCGTAAAGCATGGAGCGCAGCCAGCGTACCCCGGCAATCGATCCTGCAATCCCGACCATCGCCCCCACTGCGCATAAAACCATGCTCTCACGCATGACCAGCCACAGAACCTGGACGCGCCGGGCCCCGAGCGCCATGCGAACGCCGATTTCCGAGGTCCGGCGCGCCACTTTGTACGCCAGCGTGCCATAGAGACCAGTCGCCACCAGCAACACGGCCAATATTCCGAAGAACGTCGCCAGACGGGCAAAGACGCGGTCCTGAGCCAGTGTCTGGTTGAATTGCTCCACCTGCGTCATAGGCTGGAGCATGGCGATGTCGGGTGCGAACTCGGTCATCGCGCGGCGCGCGATTGGGAGGAATGCCTCGGGCAATCCATTGACGCGCAGTTCCACCTGCATCGCCCCGATCCGCGACTCCTGCGTGTAGGGCAGGTACGCCATCGGCCGCGGCGTCTCGCGCACCGACGTGTACTTGCTGTCGGCCGCCACGCCGACGATTGTGTACAGCTTCTCGTCTTTGTTGCTGTTCAGCGAAATCTGGTGGCCGATCGGCGTCGTGCCCTGCAAGTATTTCTTGACGAACGTTTCGTTCACGACGGCGACATTCGGCGCGGCCGCTGAATCGCCGTCATTGATGTCGCGGCCCAGTACCAGCGGCGTGCCGATGGCGTGGAAGAAATTGGGTCCGACGGCGTTCCATCGCACTCCGGCAAATCCGAAGCTGTTCACGGTTTTCGGCTTTTGGCCGTCCACATAGACGGCTGTGTTGCTGCTCCACCCCGAACCCAGCCGGTTCTGCATGAGCGTCGCCGATTCCACTCCGGGCAGGTTGCGCATGCGTTCCAGCAGCGCCTGGTAGAACTGGATGTACTCCTCGCGCGTGCGCGCGTGCTGCTGCGGGTTGACTCCGAAGACGAGCAGGCCCTCGGTGCGCAGGCCGAGATTCACGTTCTCCAGGTTCCGCATCGTCCGCACCAGCAGGCCGGCGCCGACCAGCAGGACCAGGCAAAGCGCCATCTGCAACGCGATGACCACCTGTCCGCTGCGATGCTTGTGACGATCCTGGTGCGTGGTCGCCGACGACGTCTTCAGTGCCAGCCCAATGGGAACGCGGACCGCGCTGCGCAAAGGCGCCAGCCCAAACACCAAACCTGCGACGAGTGACACCCCCACGGTAAACAGCAGGACATTCAGATCGGGCGATAAGCTGCGGTCTAACAGGGCCCAGGATGCCAGCGCATGAGTCGCCCAAAGCGCAAACAGCCACCCAAGCAGCGCTCCGCTGACCACGAGCAGCATGGATTCGGTCAGCAGTTGGCGGAAGAGCCGCGTGCGGCGTCCGCCCAGCGCCATGCGCAAGCTGAATTCGCGCTGCCGGGCGGCATTGCGCGCGATCAGCAGCATGGCCACGTTACCGCATGCAATGACGAGCACCAGTCCGACCATTCCCATCAATACGCGCAAGGGCTGCTCGTAATTCTCTTTCAGGCCCGGTAGGCCGCGCGTATCGCTAAGCGTCAGCGTCGGAGGCTTGCTGTCGCGGTCGTCCGCGGGAAGGTCCTCGACGGCCGCCGTTTGAAACAGCGGATTGAGCCGCGCTTCCGCCTGCCCGCGTGTAACGCCAGGTTGCAGTCGTCCCACCGTCAGCAGGAACCACCAGCGCGCGCCGTACAGCGTATCTTTCGAGGTTAGCGAAGCTCCCCAGGGCCGGATCGCATCCCCCACCTGGAACGGGATCCAGAGGTCGGTCGCGTTCTCTTCGTCCAGCCCGGAGAAGCCGGGAGCGGTAACGCCGATAATCGTAAACGGAACGCCTTTCACGTAGAGCGGGTGTCCGATCACCGACGGATCGCGCCCGAACCGGCGTGACCAATAGTCGTAGCTAAGCACAGCATTCTGGGTGTGGTTCTGTTCGTCGTCGGACGTGAACAGGCGCCCGCGGGCGGCGGGCACGCCCAACCCGGAAAAGAAATTCCCGCTGACCATGTCGCCACGCGCTTCTTCCGGCTCCGCGCCGTAGCGGATCGCGATGCCCTGCGACTCCGAGAGCGGCACCCATGCCATCAGGTCGGAAAAGACATCCTTTTTTTGCCGAAGTGCCTGGTACACCTGCATGCGTAGCGAGGTGTCGCCGTAACCGGTCTGCCCGCCGGGAAAATTGTTGGTATGCAGATAGACGAGCTGCTGCGGATCGCGTACCGGCAGCGATTGCAGCAAGACGGCGTTCATGACGCTGAAGACCGCCGTGTTCGCGCCGATACCGAGCGCCAGCGTCAAGACCGCGACGGCGGCAAAGGCTGGCGTGCGCCGAAGCTGGCGCACAGCGAATCGCACATCTTGGGCAACCGTAGCAATCATGGCTCGCCATCCTCCAGCGAGTGGAATACCCGCTTAGACTGGCGAGCCATGAATTCGTAACCAAGGGAGGACCGGTGTTTCGTGTTTCGGATCAGAACCCCTGCCGAAACACGGAACACGAGACACGAAACACGAATGGAAGTTACTTCAGCAACCCATACACCGTCAGCGAATGGCTTCCGGCGACATACACCTTGCCGTTGGCGACCGTCGGCACGATGAACTTCACGGCCGTTCCAGCTTGGTCGCGGCTGCCATTTTGCGCGCTGCTATACAGCTCTTTCGAGCAATCGGTCGCGTCATAGGCGTGCAGCACCGCCGGCCCGTTGTCCCACGCGCTGGCATCGAGCGTCCAGAGGATGCCGTTCGTGTCGCCGCTCGACGAAACTGCTGGGCTGCTGCCCGGATAACCAAACGTCTCGCCGGTGTTCGAAGTCATCGTGAACTGCCCGCCGTTATTGGTGTAGCACTGCAACGGCCCACGCAGCGCCTGCACGTAGAGATAGCTTTTCCATGCGGCGGGAACACCGAATAGCGGCCCGGTTAGCGCGATCTGCTGCACGATCTGGTTGTTATCCGCGACGTGGTTGTGGCCCATGCTGTCGCGATTGATCACGTAGAGCTGGCCGCCCTTGCCGCCGGCGACCATCAGGTGCGCCGGGCCGGAGGACTGGTCCGGCAACAGAATCGCGCCGCCGGAGCCGAGATCGTGGTCGAGGTCGTTAAGCTGCTGGAAGTTGTACGGCGTGAACCAATCCTGCACTTTCAGTGTCCCGTTGGCGGGGCTGAGTTTCACGGCGCTGTCGCCGTAGTCGCGGCCGCCGCTATAGGCGTTGTAGTCACCGTTGGAGACGGCGAGGAAAATATTGCCCGCCGCGTCTGCCGCCGGACCATCGCCGACCTCCCAGATGCCTCCGCCGGCGCCATCGGGCGTGGGCGCAAACACGACATTCTGCTGCAGCGTATGCGCGTCGTAGCCCAGCACCCAGCCCAGGAACGGATCGTAATCGCCGTGCGAGGCGAAGGCGATGTACACGGTCCCATTCAAAAGCAGGAGAGCACTCCGCTGGTTCGCGATGTGCGGATCGAAGACGATGTTGCCGTTGCCGTCGTTCACCACGCCGGCGCCCTTCATCGTCGCCTGGATCACGACCGGGCTTCCCGATCTCTCCGCGCCTGTGGTGATATCCAGGGCGTGCAGGCGCTGCACGTACTTGCCGCTCTCTTTCGTCTTTGCGACCACATATATGGTCCCCGCGGCAGCGTCGATCACTGGCGTGCTGGTGATACCGACCTCCGGAGCGATGTCCTCGTAGGCGTCCGGAAAATCCGTGCTCGACTGAACGGTGGTCACTCCATTGGCCGGATCGAGGAAGCTGCGCTGCCACAGCGGCGACGTGCTCTTGCCGTCGGCGTCGAAGGCATAAACGCCGTCATGCTCGGTGGCGACGAACACCACGTTGTGCGTCGCGCCGCCGACGCTGACATTGGGTACGTACAGTGGCTGGCCGTAAATCTCGCCATCCACGCTGAACGAGAACAGCTTGCCGAAGGTGCCGATATTCACGTTCGACGGCGTCAGCGTAGTCTCGTTCGGGTTCGCCCCGGTGCGCGCGACATCATAGTGATACGTCGTAACGCTCGCCGCGCTGGAGGAGCCGCTTGTGCCTCCGCCCGATCCAGTCGAGGTCGGTGGAGGTGTTTGCGCCGCAGGGTCAGTGGTGGACGTTAGTCCGCCACAACCGCATAGAACGGCAATGGAAGCTACCAGAGGGAGGAGGCCGCGTCGCAATAAAAACATTTATACCAACCAGGGGTCGTGGGGCCTTGGCCCGAATTCAGGCAGAGCAGCTGCCGGTCAGCTAGTTGGAAGGCGAGAAGAAGAAAGGAGATGCCAGGACTAAGGGGATTGCGGGATTGCGGAATTGCCGGATTGTAAGCTTCAATTCCGCAATTCTCCGATTCCGCAATTCCGCAATGTTGGTTCAGTCCGCCATCACCGGTTCGCCCGCTGCCGCAGGGGTATCGGAAGACGTACCGGCACGCGCGCGCTTGCGGCGGCGTCCGCGCCAGAGCTCCTGCACGCGGTCCATGTACACGTACACCACCGGCGTGAAGTACAGCGTCAACAACTGCGAGAAGATCAATCCGCCTACGACTGCGAGTCCCAGGGGCTTCCGCGACTCGCCGCCCGACCCGTACCCGAGCGCGATCGGCAGCGTGCCTACCAGCGCCGACATGGTCGTCATCATGATCGGACGGAAGCGGATCAGCGCACCCTGGTAGATGGCCGACTCCGCGTCCGCACCCGACTTCCGCTGCGTTTCCAGCGCGAAGTCGAGCATTATGATGGCATTTTTCTTCACGATGCCGACCAGCATGATCACGCCCACGAAGGCGTAAAGTCCCAACTCCACATTGAACAGCTTCAGCGTCAGTAGTGCGCCAACGCCCGCCGCGGGCAGTCCGGAAAGAATCGTGATCGGGTGGATGAAGCTCTCATAGAGGATTCCCAGCACGATATAGATCACCAGGATCGCCATGATGAGCAGCATCTTCAGGCCGGAGAATGAGCTCTCGAAGGCTTGCGCCGTGCCCTGGAAGCTGGTCGTCACGGTGCTGGGCAGAACCTTGCGCGCCGCGACATCGACCGCATTCATCGCATCGCCGAGCGCGACGCCCGGCTTCAGGTTGAACGACAGCGTGACCGCCGGCAACTGGCCGAGGTGATTGATGCTCATCGGCCCGACGGTGCGTGTCACCTTCGCCAGCGTATCCAGCGGAACGAGCTGGTTCTGGCTGGAACGGATGTAGAGCAGCGACAGGCCCGCCGGGTCGAGTTGGAACCCCGGCTTCACCGTCAAGACCACGCGATACGCATTGTTCGGCGCGTAGATCGTCGAGATCTGGCGGTCGCCGTAAGCAGTGTAGAGCGCGTCCTCGATCTGCTGCGCCGTCACGCCTACTGCCGACGCCTTGTCGCGATTGATCTCGATGTTCACCTGCGGGTTCTGCATTTGCAGGTCGCTGGAGACATCCTGAAGCTGCGGGACTTTCTGCAGCTCGTCGAGGAACTTCGGCGCCACCGAGTAGAGCTCGTCCGTGTCGGGGCTCTGGATCGTGTAGGCGTACTGGCTCTTCGTGATCTGCCCGCCGATTCGGATTGGGGGCGGGTTCTGCAAGAACACCTGGATGCCCGGAATCTTGGCGAACATCACACGCCAGTGCTGCATGATCGTATCGACGTGCGGGCGGCCGGATGCCGAGCGCGACACGAACCGCGCGACCATGAAGCCCTGGTTCATCGTGCCGCGCGGGACCATCACCAGGAAGCTGTTGACGTACTTCCCGTCCGGCGAATTGAGCAGCGCGTTGGCCACCGTGAGCTGGTGCCGGACCATGTCCTCGTACGAGATGCCCTGCTGCGCTTCCGTCGCCGCGTAGATCTGGCCCTGGTCTTCGCTGCTCAGAAAGCCTTTTGGGCTCTTCATAAACAGCCATCCGGTCGCGACCAGCACGATGCCGAGTGCGAATAACGTGACCGGCTTATAGCGCAGCACGACTTGCAAGCTGCGATCGTAGGCGTGGAGCAGGCCGTCGAAGAAGCGCTCCATCACGTTGTAGAACCAGCCGTGCTTGGCGTGCACCGAGGCCGGACGGATCATCCGGCTGCACAGCATCGGCGTGAGCGAGAGCGACACGAACCCCGACACCAGGATAGCGACCGCAATGGTCACCGCGAATTCGTGCAGCAGGCGGCCGACAATCCCGCTCATAAACAGGAACGGGATGAACACGGCCGTCAGCGAAAGGGTCATCGATACGATGGTGAAGCCAATTTCGCGCGAGCCGCGTATCGAGGCCGCCATCGGCTGCTCCCCGTGCTCGACGTGCCGCATGATGTTTTCGAGCATCACGATGGCATCGTCGACGACGAACCCGACCGAGAGGATGAGCGCCATCATCGACAGGTTGTTCAGGCTGAACCCGAGCAGCTCCATCACGGCGAATGTGCCGAGAATCGAGAAGGGCAGCGCCAGCGCCGGAATCATCGTCGCCGACCCGTTGTGGAGGAACAGGAAGATGACGCCGACGACGAGCACGAGGGTCGCGAGCATGGTGATCGAGACGTCATGGAACGCCTCGCGAATCGTCTTGGATCGATCGAGCCGCACGCCCAGGTGGATGGCGGGCGGCAGCCCCGCGGCGATCGAGGGCAGCAGCGCGCGGACCCGGTCGGTCACGTCGATGACGTTAGTCCCGGGCTGCTTCTGGATCGACAGCGTGATGACGTGCTGGCGTCCCTGCTTCGTGTACACCCAGGCGCCCTGCGTCACCGTCTCGACGCTGTCGAGGAC
>JBOGLI010000156.1:0-3027 GCA_050746165.1 Terriglobales bacterium
GGTCGGCGAGCTGGTAATTCCTGGCCTGCGCCGATTTCGCCAACAACGCATAATTCTCGGCGCCGAGGCGGCTGATCATGTCCGTCTCACCGGCCTGGAAGCGAATGAGCTGGGCGTCTTCGGTGCCGACAAAGAGAAATGTCATCTCGTCCAGGTACGGCAGCCGCTGCTTCTTCGCATCAACCTTCCAATAATAAGGATTGCGTTCCAGCACCAGGCGCTGGCCGGGTACGTACTCCTTGACGCGAAACGGGCCCAGGCCGACCACGTCCTGCGCGGCCAGTCCCCACATTTGGCCGAAGCGCCCTTCGCGGTAAGGCTTCTCCAGGATGTGCTTCGGCATGATCGCCAGCCCATCGAAAATTCGCTCGGCGGCGGCATAGGGCTGGGGCAGCGTGAATCGCACGGTGTACTCGTCGATCTTCGTCACCGTCATCGGCTTTCCGCCGATCACCAGCAAATCGCGCTGCGGAGAATGGAGCTTCTCGTCGAGATAGAGCTCGTACGAGAACACAACATCATCGGCGTTAAACGGCTGTCCGTCCGAAAAGCGAATGCCACGGCGAAGCTGGAGCGTGAAGGTGCGGCCGTCGGGCGAAATCTTCCAGCTCTTGGCCAGCGCGGGTTCGGTTTGCTGCGAGAGGCGGTTGATGTGCACCAGGTCCGCCATCACTCTCCCGATTACCTCGCGCGAGGCCGCATCCGACGACAGCACGGGATTGAGGGTCTTCGGCTCGGCGCGCTGTCCGATCGTTATCCGCCCGCCGTACGCGCCCTGCACGGAGCTGACCATCACTTGTTCGCCGGCGCGCACCGGTTCCGCTGCGGGCGCATTTGCCCACACCGTCGTTAACGAACATAGAACGAGACAGGTTTCAGCCAGGAGCCGTCGCAACGCAATCCCCCACCTTGCTGGAGTCAGGTTGAGCGGGATTGTAACCGCGTTTGTATCGTGTCGGCGAGAAAACAATAGCTGATCGAGATTGCAATCAGGGCAACTGCCGGAGCGAGCATCCACCAATAACTAGTGAGCACCTGGTACTGCTGGAGTGAGGCCAGCATGTTGCCCCAACTCGGCGTGGGCTCGCCGACTCCCAGGGCAAAAAAGGACAAAGTCACCTCCGCCGCGACGTACTGCGGGACCAACAGGGCAGCCTGGGTGAGCAAGACCGCAAATACCGCGGGCAGAATGTGCCGTCGGACCAGGTAGAACTCGGAAGCGCCGAATCCGCGCGCGGCCGAGACGTAGTTTCGGGCTTTGGCGCTCAGTACCACCCCACGCACCAGTCGCGCCGGACGCGCCCACCCCAGCAGCGAAACGACACAGACTACCAGCAGGAACGATTCCGCCGCCGCCATGTGCAACGGGAGCGCGGCCCGCAGCGCCAGCAGCAAGTAGAGCCAGGGGAGCGTGAGCAACAGCTCCGAGCTTCCCATCAGCACTTCGTCGGTCCATCCGCCGCGGTACCCGGCAAGCAGCCCAATGACCAGGCCCGCAGCCAGCGAGAGGAAAGTGGCCAGCAATCCGGCGCCGAGGGAAATCTGCGCGCCATAGAGCAGGCGGGAGAACACGTCGCGCCCGAATCCATCGGTACCCAGAAGCGAAACCCGGGCCGGACCCGCGGAACAGAAAAGGTGCCGAGTCGAATGGAAGAGACCCACGACGGAATATCCCGCGCCCTTGCAGAACAACTGGACCGGAAATTTCGTGGTCGCGTCTTCCACGTAGTCGGAAAAACCAACGGCCTGAAGATCGCGAATGAATGGACGGAGGTGGAAACCGGTGTCGTCGCGGAAATGCAGCCGCCTCGGTGGCGCCCAGGCGTGCATGCGGTCCTGGTCCGCCGGATCGTACGGAGCGATGAACCCGGCCGTCAGCATCACGAGGTGCACGACCAGCAGGAAACCGGCGGCGATCTTCCACCCGTATCTATGCATGCGCGCTCCTGGTCGAGATGCGCGGATCGAATGCCAGGAGCAACAGGTCAGCAATGAGCGTACCGGAGATCACCACGACCGCCGACAGCATCACCGCCCCGATTACAACATAGGGATCGCGTGCCAGGGTCGCCTCGAGCACCAGCGGTCCCAGTCCCGGCCACCCGGTGATGACCTCCACCGTCAGCGATCCGCTCAACAACGCCGCCAGCGAAAGCCCGAAGAGCGAAATCGCCGGATTTGCCGCGGCCGGAAGAACGTGTCGCAGCAACAACCGCGAAGTGCGAATTCCATTTCCCCTGGCCGCCTCGATATATGGGCTTTCCAGAACTTCGGCGACACTGGAACGAACGTGCCGCACGACGATAGCGACGATGCCGAACGCCAGCACGGTCGCAGGGACGATCAGGTGCGCGCCGATGTCCCACACGCGACCCCACCAGCTAAGCGAATCGAACGAGGCCGACACCATACCCCCGACCGGCAGCATGCGGCTGCGCACAGCGAACGCCAGGACTGCCAGAACCACCGCGATCTCCGGCACCGAGATCATGAAGGAACTTGTCGTAGTAATCGCGCGGTCTAGCCAGCCGCCGCGCCGCCATGCCGTCCAGGCCCCCAGCGGGACTGCCAGCAGCCACGCCAGCAACGTAGCGGTCGCGGTCAGCAGCAGCGTGTTACGCGCACGCACCAGCAGCAGTGGACCCACGGGCGCGTTATATGCGAACGAGTATCCGAAGTCGCCGCGTGCGGCCGAACGAACCCACAGCCAATAGCGGGTTGGCAGCGGCCGGTCGAGCCCGTACTGTTCCCGCAATCCCTGGATCGTCTGCGGGGAAACCTGCGGGTTCATGCGCAGTTCATCAAAATACGAACCGGGCACGATGGCGCTCAGAATGAAGCAGAAGATGGACGTGGCCACCAGCACGATCGCGGCGCGCGCCAGGCGGCGCCATGCGTAGCTCATGCGCCCTCCCCGGCTGCGCGGGCGAGCGCCTTGCCGCCGGCTTGTGCCATCTCCACCAGCATGCGTGTGGCGTCCACTTGCGGTGACCCCATTACCTCGCGGACGGTGCCACGTTCCACGAT
>JBOGLI010000157.1:0-7318 GCA_050746165.1 Terriglobales bacterium
GGACGCAGGGTACGCAGAGGAACTTTGATCGCATTCACCCGAAGCAGTTTTGACAATCAATTCCGGATACCGATCCGATTTGATCGTGCTCTGCTGCTTTTCTTCACTATTGATCCTCTGCGTCCTCCGCGTCCTCTGCGTCAAAGCCCCCGTTGCCGGAACCTATAATGAAACTCGGAGAGAACCCCAGTGTCCTGCGCCATCTGCCACGAACGCCGCGAAAAGCGCTTCTGTCCCGCCGTCCATGACAAGATCTGTCCCATCTGTTGCGGCACCGAGCGCGAGGTCACGCTCGACTGTCCGAGCGACTGCACGTGGCTGCAGCAGGCGCGCAAGAACGAGAATGCCGATCACCTGCGCGAACTCGACCGCGAGGCCCTCATCCCCGAAGTCGAAGTCCCCGAATCGATTTTGTATCAGTGGGAGCCGCTGATCGGCGGCCTCAGCTTCGCGCTCGCGCAGGCCGCCCGCGCCGACCGCGGCGTCTATGACCGCGACATCATCGAGGCGCTCACTTCCCTCGTCCGCTCGTACCAGACTCTGGTCAACTCCGGCCTCGTCGTCGAACAAAAAACCGCCAACCTCGGCCAGCAGGCGGTCTCCGCCGAAGTGCGCAAGATGATCGACGAGTACCGCGAGCTGGAAACCAAGCGCCTCGGCTACTCGCGGTTGCGCGATAGCGACCTACTCAAGGCTCTGGTGTTTCTCGTGCGCCTGGCCCTCGGTCGCACCAGCGGACGCCCGAAATCACGCGCCTTCCTCGATTTTCTCTACGCGCAGTTCCCCGAAAAGCGCCCGCTCGAAGGCGCCGCTGAAAGCCGAATCATTGTTCCGTAAAAAAGTGGTCGGTGATCAGTATCCAGTGATCAGCCGGCGTGACCTGAATTCAGGAGTTCACCCTCTGATCACTGAACACTGATTACTGATCACTTTGTTTTTATGTTCGCGAACCTCAGCTCCGGATATCCGTGGTTCCAGTCATTCGAGATATGCTCGAACGTCAGCCGGAAACTGCGCGTCATATTCGGGGTGAGCGGCGCGGCGGACAGAGGCGTTGCGTCGGGGAAGCCCTGCAGTCCGGTGTTGATCAGCATCAGCGGTTGCGACTCGCGTTGCACGATCTCGCCCATCGAGTTGCGGAAGATGGCCTCGACGGTAACTCCGGTCACTGTCTTCGTGCCCACGTTCGCGATCTTGCCTTCGAGGTAATTGACGTTCCCGCCGACGAAGTTCTCCGCCACGCTCATCTTCAGGTCGCCGACCTGGAGAAACTCCGCGTAGGGATCTACCGTCGGCGCCGGAGGCGGTGGCGCCGGCCTTCCGAAGATGAACACGCCGACCAGCACCATGCCGATGACCGCGGCCCCGATAGCCAGCGGCACCCATGTCCGCCGCTCCGGTTCCATCTGCGGCTGCGAGAAAACGGATCCCATACTTGAATGGACACCAGTGGCGAAAATATCGCTCTACTGCCCCGGCATTCTCACCCGGCGCATGGGTACGGCGCAACCTTTGTCGATCGGGCCATCGGGTCATCGGGTCATCGAAAATAAGTCACGGCTCTGCAGGGTTCCACACGGATTATTAATGTCATGCTGAACCGGCTTTTAAGTCTGTGCATCCGGCCTACTGTTCGGCCAGTGCTTGTTGACCCGATGGCCCGATCACCCGATGACCCGATGCCTTACAGTTCTCCCTCTTTCCCGCCGCTCTTGCTGACGTACACGAGCGCGAACTCGCTGCCGTTGCCGTGCGGCTTCACCGACACGATATGTTGCCGGTTGGGGGTACCTGCTTTCAGCTCCACGGCGTCGCCGCGTCCGCTGTGATGGTCGCAGGTGAGTTCCTTTTCTTCGTTGCCGCCGGCTTGCACGTCGAGGTTCGTGCCCTCGCATTCCAGGAATTTTCCGCCGTAGGCCTTTACCTTGTCGCGATAAAAACCGAGCACCTTGTCGGGCGAATCGTCGCTGTCGAACTTGATCGCCACCACCTTAAGACCAAATGATCCGCTGGAGATGTTCACGTTCGCGGCGCTGCTATCGTGCTCTTCATTGGGGACGCGCCGCGCTCCCGGATATGCCGGCAACCCGGTGTCCTTTACGTCGACATCGCCGGTATTCACCTTTAATTGCCCGAACGGCGTCTTGATCTCGACTTTCTTGTCTTTGTTGTCGGCGCTCTTCTGTTCCTGGATCGAGCATCCCGCCAGCACGGCGACTGCGATCATTACCGCCGCGGCCAATCGCTGACGACCGAAGACTGAAGACTGAAGACTGGTTTCACGGCGCGGCCGCTGTCTTGGAACTTGCATCTCGTTTCCCTCCTTGTTGCGCAACCTGGAGGCCCCGGTCAATTCCGGCGCCACGCTGCGCGACCTCGGGGATCGTCACCGGCAGTTTGCCGCGGATGGCGATCTCCCCAAACAATGCCTTCACCGCCGCCCGCTCCGAAACCGTTTCGTTCGAGAACGTGCAGAGGTAATTCTGGACCGCCGGAAACTTCCACGCGATATACGGATTCCCCAGCGCAATCACCACCGTGCGCGGCCCCGCCGTTTCCAGGATGCGGCTCATCAGGTTCGACGTGGCATCCTGCAAGCCAGCCGTGCCCTTGCCCGCCGATGGGATTGCGTACACCGGAACGACCACCGCTTGTGCCTCGCCGACCGCCTGCATCACCTGCTCCGTCATGCCGCCTGCGATGCGCGGATCCACGAACAACACTCTCGCGTCGGGCACCCGCTGGTGCAGCTCACGCTCGAAGACGCGCCCGTCGTCCTTGCGCACGTCATCGGTGAACACCACCGCGACGGTGCGGTTCCGGGCCGTATCCACTCTCAAATACGGATTCGACGACTCAGGAGTTCCACGCGCTTGTTTCTTCAATGGAAGCAGTTGCCCGTTCTCCCGGACCAGGGTCACAGCCGCATCCGCGATCCTCTGCCCCGTGGCGACATCCTCGGGCGTGGCAATCACGTCATTCATGCGCTCGACGTCCACCAGCTTTGCCCGGTCCAGGCCGACGCTCGCCTTGGCCCGCAGCACCTTCAGCACCGACTCGTCGATCTGCGCCATCGGGATCTCGCCCGATTTCACCGCGTTCAACATGCCGTTGTACGCCCCATCCACATCGCCGGGGATCAGGATCATGTCGCACCCGGCCTTCAGCGCCGCCACGGCCGCCGCGCCCGACGGATTTTGTCCCGTGCCCGAGTACAGCCGCATCAGCCCGTTCATATCGAGCGCGTCGGTCACAACCAGCCCCTGGAAACCCATCTTCTTTTTCAGAAGGTCGGTTACGACCGCCGTCGAAGTCGTCGCCACCTTCTTCGGATCAGGCTCGAGCGCGGGAACCGTCAGGTGCGCCACCATCACGGCGTCCACACCTGCGTTAATTGCATCCTGGAACGGCGGGAGCTCGACCGAGTCCAGCCTCTGCATATCTCCGGTGACCGACGCCAGCCCCAGGTGCGAGTCCGTCGCCGTATCGCCGTGTCCGGGAAAGTGTTTCGCCGTCACCAGCATGCCCCCGGCGTGCGCGCCCTTGATGTAGGCCGCCACCATCGCGCCCACCTCCTTCGGGTCTTCGCCGAAGGAACGCGTATTGATGATCGGATTCGCCGGGTTGGAATTCACGTCGGCGTCGGGGAACCAGTTCCACTCCACGCCGATAGCTCGCGATTCCTTCGCCACGATCCGGCCAAACGCCTCCGCGTCCGCCGTGTTTCCATCCGCGCCGAAGGCCATGGCGTGCGGAAAGACCGTTACGCCATGCAGCCGCATGGAGAGGCCGCGCTCGAAATCGGCGGCGAACAGCAGCGGCACCTTCGACTGGTTTTGCAGCTCGTTCACCAGCATCGCCGCCTCGTACGGCTGGTTGCGTAGCAGGAACGAACCTTCGACGCGCACGGTCAGCCCGAAGCCGCCGATGTGGTACTTGTGCATGGCATCGACCATGCGCACGTACTCCGGGTCCTGCACGTTGAGGAATTCGGCCCGGCACCAGATCATCAACAACTGCCCGACCTTCTCCTCCACCGACATTTTTTTCAGGGTATTGCGCGCCCATTTATCGCCGTCGCGGTCGAGTTGGACCGGTCCCGGCTGCACGAATTTCTCTTTATCTTTCGCCGACACAAAGGGAACCAGGCACACCAATGCCAGTAGGTATGAAGTCAGCTTTCGTAGCATGGCGCTAGCCTAACACCTCGCTCGCGTTTCCCGTCGCTGGTTTTCGGTGCTCGGGAGGGGCGACTCGCGATGCGCCGCGGGAAGCAATAGCCGTGGACAGTTGCGAAGATACGGCGCACACTTACGATAAGCTCTGTTATCGGCAATCGATCGAATACTGACGGATACAACATGCACATATCGAATCTGCGCGTCTGGCGTGCGAAGCTGAGAAAGGTTTCCTGGTTGCTGATTGCGCTTTTTCTAGTAGTCCGAATTCTGATTGACACGTTTGTCTCGCACGAGGCCAACTGGGGTCTGACGTTCTTAATCGTAGGTGTGCTTTTTGCTGTGTGGTGCATCAACGAAGCCGTAGTCTGGGCTTGGATGAGGTTCGGGCCTTCTCAGTTGGGAAGGTGGGAGCCACCAAGCATACGTTGAGTCCGGTGGCTGTTCACGCTTGCAATCATCGGCGACTACGACACCTCGTTGAGTCCGCCGACCAAAATAACGAGCGTGGAATCCCGTTGTCGTAAGCATGCCGGGTGTCCGGCCCTTGATTTTTCTTCGATCGAAAAAAGAAATTGGGTGCCCCACCCTTTCCCGCAGTTGGAAAGGGTGGGAATCCGAAACCTTGATGCTGGCGCAGCGTGAACTCCGCCCTGCCGCCCGACACCTGCCACCCGACACCTACTTTGGAGTAAGCTGTTCCCGCTGGTGAGGCACCCCTATGCGCAAAGTCCTGATCGCCCTTGGAATCCTGGTCGCCCTGTTGGTCATTGCCGCCGTCGCGCTTCCGTTTTTCGTGAATGCCGACAGCTTCCGCCCGCGCATTGAGACGCAGCTTCAACAGTCCCTCGGACGCGAGGTGCACATCGGTAAGCTCAGCCTATCGCTGCTGGCCGGTGGCGTTTCCGCCGAGGACCTTTCCATCTCCGAAGATCCGGCCTTCGGCACTAAGCCTTTTCTCACCGCGAAATCGCTGGACGTCGGCGTTGACCTCGGCGCGTTGATCTTCTCGCGCGCCCTTCACGTCCGCAGCCTCACCCTCGTCGATCCCGAAATCGCGCTTCTGCATACAGCATCGGGCAAGTGGAATTTCTCGTCCCTTGGATCGAAATCCACGTCAACCTCTTCGACTTCTCCGGACTTCACTGTCCAGACGCTGCGCATCGTGAATGGCAAGATCGTCGCCGGTGAACCGCGCGGCGAACATTATGAATACTCCGACGTCTCGCTTGACGCCTCGAACCTTTCCTACACCTCGGCAATTCCCTTCACACTCGAAGCCAATACGCCCGGTTCCGGCAAGCTG
Source organism: Terriglobales bacterium (assembly GCA_050746165.1). GTDB lineage: Bacteria > Acidobacteriota > Terriglobia > Terriglobales > Acidobacteriaceae > DAISJI01. The sequence continues at coordinate 5,485 of JBOGLI010000157.1, forward strand.
AAGGTGGAAGGACACGCCGGCCCCATCGACCGCGCCGACTCCTCCCACACTCCGCTCCAGGCCACCGTCACCGTCACCGGCATGGACTTGGCCAAGACCGGCTTTGTCGGGCCGCAGTCCGGACTTGCCGGCCTTCTCGACTACAACGGCACCGTCGCCTCCGACGGAAAGACGCTGCACAACGACGGCACCGCCAAGGTCCAGCAGTTGCGGCTGGTGAAGGCCGGCTCGCCCGCGCATCAGCCGGTCACCGTGCAATACGCCACCGACTACGATCTCGCCCGCAATACCGGCGTCCTCAACAGCGGCGACGTCAAAACCGGCAGCAGCACTTCGCGCATCTCCGGCACCTATGACGCTCGCGGTGCCGACACCGTCGTGCACATGAAACTCAATGGCCGCGACCTCCCCATCCAGGAAGTCGCCGGCGTTCTCCCCGCTCTCGGCATCGCCCTTCCGGCGGGTTCTTCGTTGCAGGGTGGCTCCGTCACCGCCGACCTCGGCCTCGACGGCCCCGTCGATCGCCTCGTCACCGCCGGCACGCTCAACCTCTCCAACGTCAAGCTTGCCGGGTTTAATCTCGGCTCGAAGATGTCTGCCATTGGTGCCCTCGCGGGAATTCATACCGGGTCGGACACCATGATTCAGCTCATGAGTTCGAAGCTGCGCATCGCGCCCGAAGGCATGCGCGCCGACGACCTGAATGTTGTCCTCCCCGAACTCGGCACCGTGACTGGCGCCGGCACCATCAGCAACGACAACGCGCTCCACTTCAAGCTGAACGCCAAACTCGCCAACGGAGCGGGACTGGTCGGCGGCTTACAGCGCGTCGCCGGACTCGGACAGGCGCCGAAGAACGGCATTCCCTTCCTCGTCCAGGGCACTACCGCCAGCCCCGTCTTCATCCCCGACGTGGGCGGCATGATGGGCTCCACCGTGCAAGCTCCCGCCCAGGGAATCGGCGGCATCCTCGGCGGCATCTTCGGGAAAAAGAAAAAGTAGGATTCGAGACAAAGGTCAATCGACACGGATCAAGCACGCCTTGAAGCGCAACGATGCGCCCATGCCCGCAATCGACAATCGACCCTGCATTTGAATTTCCCTTTCGGCCGCGGCAATGAATAATCGAAAATCAAAACTGCTTCTGCTTTTCCTCTGCAATCGCCGCCTTCACCACCGGCTCCACTTCCAGCGCCAGCGGTCCCGTGATCCGGTTGGTGAAATTCGCCAGCGCCACGAGCAAGTGCAAATCCACGACCTGCGCGTCATTGAAATCCTTCAATCTCGCGACGTCTTCGTCTCCGATCTTCCACGGCGCCAGCGTCAGCTTTTCCACGTAGGCCAGCACCGCCTTCTCCGCATCGCTTAGCGACGACGCTTGCGGGTCCGTCAGCGCCTCCAAGTCTTGACTTGTCACTCCCGCGCGCGTTGCAGACGCCCGGTGGTGCTGCGTGCAGTACTCGCAGCGGTTCAGCATCGACACGCGCAGGTAGATCAACTCGTACATGCGCGGCGGCCACATCCGCCCCACTGCCGCGTACATCGCGATGAACGGTGTGAGCGACTGCGGAACATTCGCCATCGCCTTGTGAATGTTCACCGGCCGTCCCCGCAACCGGTGCTCGTAAATGTTCTGGACTTCAAGGGAAGCAGTCTGCGGTTCGATGAGCGTGATCCGTGCCATATCCGACAGCCTACCGGAAACCCCGCCGAGCTGGTACCGTCGTGCGACTCTCTGCGACCTCTGCCCCTCCGCGTCCTCTGCGCTGGTGTTTCTTTGTCCTTCGTGCCCATGGTGGTGAATGCCTGATTGCGCCCCTTGCCCCTTGTACCT
>JBOGLI010000158.1:0-3363 GCA_050746165.1 Terriglobales bacterium
GCTGATTGCAATGCTGCTCGCCGCGCTGTCGCTCTCCGCTGGGGACAAAGCGAAGAAGCCGGGTCCTCCGCCGGTGCCTGGAACCCCGTTCACCCGGCCGGACGGCCTGAAAATATGGGAAATCAAGACCGGCACGGGCGCCCGGGCCATCGGCGGCATGGACCTGACGGTGAATTACACCGGCTGGCTCTTGAACGGCAAGAAGTTCGACAGCTCGGCCGACAACGATGGACCATTCACCTTCCGCCTCGGATCGGGTCACGTCATCAAGGGATGGGAGGAAGGGCTTGTCGGCATGAGAGCCGGAGGCAAGCGCCGTCTCCAGATTCCTCCCGACCTCGCATACGGAATGGGTGGAAAAGGCGACATCCCGCCCAATGCAACCTTGGTATTCGATATTGAATTGCTCGCCGTGAATTGATCGGCAGCTTACGCCGCGCGACGGCCGGCGGGCAGGTTAACGATAACGGTACAAGCCCGTCGTTTCATGGACGCGCAGCGTTCCGCTTCCTGCGCCGCAGTGGTAATCATGTCGGATCCGGGTTGGCACCACGAGCAGGTCCAACACTCATGCCGCTTGCGAACGTGCGCGTTTTCACGGAAACAAAACGCGGCAATCGTGCCAACGGGTTTGTACGGGTACGGCAGCACGCGCACAAGCTAGTGGCTCGCTAACGACAATGCAAGTTCCAGATTCACAGTGGCGCAAATCGGCAAAACTTGGCAAGTTCCGCTTTGGGAAATCGTTCACCGTTTGTAACCAATCTTGCGCAGGAATTCGTGGCGCGCAGTCGTCTCTTCCTGACCTTCCACGCCTTTCGGTGAATTCCCGTCTATCACGCCCATGATCCCGCGGCCCAATTCCGTTCGTGCCACGATCACGTCCACCGGATTCGCAGTCGCGCAGTAGAGCGACACGACCTCGGGAACATTCTGGATTGCGTTGGTCAGATTGATGGGGAATGCGTTCCGCAGCACGACGTAGAACGTATGGCCTGCAGCAACCGCCTGCGCCATATCCACGGCGGTCTGTTTCAACTCTTCGTCGTTTCCGTCGTAACGAGTCAGGCACGGACCGGATGCTTCGTTGAACGCAATCCCGAACTTCGCCTGCGGAACGGCGTTGACGATCGCTTCGTACACGTCCTCCACCGTTTTGATGAAATGCGATTGCCCGACCATGATGTTGGCGTCGGAAGGGAACTGCAGGCGCACGCTTTCGAATTCAATCATGAGATTCTCGCCGGCTACTGCGCGCCGGGTATGCTTTGGACTTTCGCATCCACGTGGTAATGGCCGTCGATTGCGACCTGCACTTTTTCGCCGGACGCGAGAAATGGTTTCATGACCTCCGGATTCGACCACTCGAGATCCCATCCGTTCTCGATGGCGACCAGCGTGTACGTCCCCGGCGGGATCGAAGTGAGTTCAAAGGATCCATCACTGTCGCTTTGGTCACGGCGGTACAGCATCGGACGGCTCATGTCCTGCGGCACGAGCACGATCATCGCGCCTGCCACCGCTTTGTCACCTTTCAGCGCAGTTCCCTCGATATTGGCCGACGCCTTGGCTGCCTCGATCGCAAAATGCACATCGTCGCTGCCCACATCGATCGTTTGCCCGTCGAGAGCGGCGCCTTTCACGGAAATTTGCGTGATCTGGTAATTCGGCATCGGCAGGAAGACATCGTACTTGCCCGGCGCGATCGGCTCGCTCGCTGAAATCTCGCCTTTGTCGTTTACTTGAAGCGGGGGTGTTGGCATGCCGAGCTTTCGGAGCATGAGCCGGACCGCCCCGGTGGGCGCCGGCCCGTCAAAGCGGATCGTTCCCGACAAGTTGACCCCGGAAGGAGCGTCCACGGAGTTGATCTCCGTGTCGCCGGTTATCTCGATTTCGCGTTGTGTCAGCAGTTGCTGCCCGCGCTCCGGTCCAATTCCGCGAAGCTGGAGAATATAGCGGCCGGGCGTAACGCCCGCAATTTCGGTCACCCCCTGCCCATAGTTCATGTTGCGCACACTTCCGCCCACGTCCGTAGATCCAAACACTTCCCTGGTCATCATGGCGATCACGTTACGTTCCGGATTGTCCACGGGCACCCGCACGCGGACATGCAGCGAGGGTACCGCCGCGAGCGTGAAATCGGCGCTTTCACGCTGGCCGGGCACGATGCTGATCGGCTCAGCCTGCGATGAATCCGTCACTCCGGGATAGAACGTAAACGGGTAGGCCACGTCGAGCGCGGCATTGCCTGTGCCTGGTCCAGGCCCAACATACGTCGTTACGGAAGACATTACTCGTCCGCCACCAGCGCCGCCGCCGTACGCCACTCTTCCGTTCTCCGCATACCAGGGCGTTCCCGACACCGCCACGTAGTACTTCCCGGCCTTCAGGTGCGCGAAGTGGTATCGGCCCAGGTCATTGGACATGACTTCCTGCGCGCGGAAAACTCCATGCCTCCCATTCTGGATGCCGTCACGGAAGAGCATTACCATCGCGTTCATCACCGGCTCGTTGTGCTCGTCGAGCACCGTCCCGGAGATGGACGCGTCCGGTTCCATCCGAAATCGAATGCCCGTCGAAACCTTGTCCGGGCCAACCACGATCGCGCTGGCAAACTGGTCGTGCTCTTCGAAGCTCTGCTGCGGATAACCGTGCCGGACCGCCGACAACGAATACTTGCCCGGTGCAATGCCCCCAAAGGCGAAAGTCCCATCGGCCGCCGACCGTACGACGCGCTCGTCGTCGGGGCCATTTCTCCGGCCGGGCCGCAATGGAAGACGCGCTCGGCTGGACAGAGCGGGCGATAGCATCACCGAAGCGCCCGCCAACGCTTCTCCTGTGGTTGCGCTCACCACAACGCCGCTGATCTGGTATGTGGCCGTCGTCGCGCGGGGAGCTTTTTGTTGGCCGAAGGCGGCGCAACTCAGGATCATCAGCACTGCAATTGCGCGCTTCATTGCTCCACCGCCTTGGTCATCGTCACGCTGGTCTGCGCCTTTTGCCCGGCCGAGAGCGTCACTGTCTCTGCCGCGCCGCCGTACGCCTTCATCGCTTCCGGATTTGCATATTCGATTCCGTCCACGCGATCGAACGCATACACGTGATAGCTGCCCGGTGGGAGACCGGACGCCTGAAATGTTCCCAGTGGTGAGACGAACAGCTGTCGAGGAGGGACCGCGGCGTTCCCATCGGCGATGAGGAGCACCCAGCATTGCGTGTTGCCACAGTCGGTCGTACCCGCAAGCGATGCTGCATCGTCCCTGAGTACGACTTCGATTGGTTGCTGGTCTCCGCCACTGCTGATTACCAGATCGTCGTGCAGCAGGTCGGTGTTCCCGTACATTGCGGACTTCACGTAGATAT
>JBOGLI010000159.1:0-2286 GCA_050746165.1 Terriglobales bacterium
GCTGCCTCTGGATTACACTCCGGAGGTGTTTTTGAAACACGCTCTAGCAACTAACAACCAGCAACTAGCAACCGGGCTGTTGTTGCGTCATGCAGTGAATCGCTCCGAGGCCCCAGATCAGATCGCCGCAGTAGATCGGAACCACCTCGCGCGAAGCGAATAGTTGGGAAAGGATGTTGAGCGCTACGCGATCATTGCGGTCGTTGAACACCGGCACGAGCACCACGCCGTTGGCGATATAGAAGTTGGCGTAGCTGGCAGGCAGTCGCCGGCGCTGGAAGACCACCGGCGCCGGCATCGGCAACTCGACAATCTGAAGTTTGCGGCCCTCGATATCGGTGGCGCGACGCAGGCGATCCAGGTTGCGGCGTAGCGGCTCATGGTTCTCGTCTGCCGTGTTTGGCTCGACCGCGGTGACCACCGTATCCTCGGCAACGAAGCGCGTGATGTCGTCCACATGTCCGTGCGTATCGTCGCCGGCGATCCCGCGCTCCAGCCAAAGCACCTTCTCGATTCCCAGATAATCGGCAAGCACGGTCTCCAGATCATCGCGCGACAAGCCGGGATTGCGGCACTGGACGTCGCTGAGCAGGCATTCTTCCGTCGAGAGCAGTAGGCCGCGGCCATTGGTATCGATGCTGCCGCCTTCCAGGACCACGCGATGCCCGTTCACCTCGGGCCGAAATGCTGGAACCCCGGCCCACTTCACGATGCGCTCGCTGGCGCGTTCGTCTTGCTGCCAGTCCGGATACTTGGCCCATGCATTAAAGCGAAAATTGACGGCCGCCAGGGACGAGGGACAAGGGGCAGGGGACAAGGAAGAAGGGGCAAGGGACACGGGGCGAGGGACACGGGAAGTATGGTTTCGCTGTTTTCCTTGTCCCTTGTCCCTTGTTCCTTGTCCCTTCACGAAGATGGGTGCCGAATCGCGCATCCACCCGCGATTCGTTGTTCCTCGGTGGAAGCGCACGTTCTCGGAGAAGGCGTTGGCTTTATCGAGAACGCGGCGTGCCTGCTCTTCCGCCCCCGCGTCCTGCACCAGGATTTCGACCCGCTCATGCCGCGCGAGATTGCGGACAATCTCCGCATACACCCACGGAATGGGCTGGAACTTGCCCGGCCAGTCGGACTTGTTGTGGGGCCAGCCCAGCCAAGTCGCGGCATGCGCCGCCCACTCCGCCCGCATGGAATAGCCAAGGGACGAAGGAGTGTCGGTTGTCGAGCGTCGTTTCATGTGAGATTGGAAATTGGAAATTTGAGAATTGGAAATTTCCTACGATGCGATGCACAGATGTTCAATTTCAAATTCTCAAATCTCCGATTTCAAATTAGTCGAGATACCGGCTCGTAATCGGTGCATACGCGTCAATTCTCCGGTCGCGCAGAAACGGCCAGTTGCGGCGGACGTCTTCCAGTCGCTTGAGGTCCACTTCGCCGATCAGGATTTCTTCCTTGTCGCTCGACGCTTCGGCGACGATCTGCCCGAAAGGATCGGCGATAAAACTGCGGCCCCAGAACTCCAGGCCCGCGCCTTTCACTTCGTTGCCGCGGATGTTGCCGGATTCGTGGCCGACGCGGTTGACGACGCCCACGTAGACGCCATTCGCGATGGCATGCGCGCGTTGGATCGTGCGCCAGGCATCGTGCTGCGCCGCGCCGTACTGCTCCTTCTCCGCCGGATGCCAGCCGATTGCTGTCGGATAGAACAGTACGGTCGCACCCTGCATTGCCGTCAGCCGCGCGCCCTCCGGGTACCACTGGTCCCAGCAGACCAGCGTCCCGATTTTCGCCGGCTCCGTCTCGAACGCCTTGAACCCGAGGTAGCCGGGCGTGAAGTAAAACTTTTCGTAATAAAGAGGATCGTCGGGAATATGCATCTTCCGATAGATCCCTTTGAGCGATCCGTCGTTATCGAATACCGCGGCCGTGTTGTGATAAACACCCGGCGCGCGCTTCTCAAACAGTGAAGCTACCAGCACGATCTTTTGCTGCCGTGCCACTTGCCCTAGCTGCGTAGTCGTCGGGCCGGGAATCGGCTCCGCGAGATCGAAGAGCGCCGCATCCTCGCGCTGGCAAAAGTACTGCGTCTGAAACAGCTCCGGCAGGCAGACGACGTGCGCGCCGCGTCCGGCGGCCTCGCGCACCATGTCGATGGCATGCGCCAGGTTGCGCTCCGGATCCGGCGAGCAGGACATCTGCACCAAGCCGACGGTGTACTTATCTTTCGCCACGCTGCTTAGAATACCAGCCGGAGCAGTGCTGAGTGCTTCGTGCTGAGTGCTGAGC
>JBOGLI010000160.1:0-2482 GCA_050746165.1 Terriglobales bacterium
ATCCTGATCTTCATTGTCGGCTACAAGCTGGGGGAGGCCATGGCTGGAGTGATGGCAACGCCGCTTTACATCTCCCTCGGGTTTTCTCTGCAAGAGATCGCCGCCGTATCCAAACTATTCGGGTTCTTTGCGACCGTGGCGGGGGCTCTGGTTGGTGGGGTGGTAACGGCCCGCTTTGGTTTCCGGGGCTCGCTTGTGCTGTGCGGCATACTTCAGTCCGCCGGCAATCTGTTCTATGTGCTGCAGGCAGTAGGCGGGCATCGGCTCGGCTATCTTGCGCTGTGTGTCACTGCCGAGAACGTGACCGGCGCGATGGCGGGGACGGCCTTGGTAGGTTATCTCTCGAGTTTATGTTCGCCCGCCTTCACCGCGACCCAGTACGCGTTGCTTTCCTCGCTCGCGTCGGTTGGCCGCACAGTGGTGGCCTCTTCGGGAGGCGTACTCGCTGAGAAGCTCGGCTGGGTACGGTTCTTCCTGCTGACGACGCTGGCGACAGCGCCAGCCCTTGTCCTTCTCATCTGGATCGGGCCGCGCCAACCGCAAGCGCGACCGTCGGAAGAATGACCGACTCGGCCGAACGTCGAACCGCCAGACAACACATCAAGAAACCCGAACCAGACCATCGTCTTCAGGTCGGTTCTGACGATTTCGCGTGATACCATCCAAATTTGACCGAGCTTCACCGGGAAGGAGTGCCCGCACGTGGCAATCGCGCTTCCGATCGCAGAGGACTGGCGGCTGGCGACGGACTCCTGGCAGCTGGCAACCGATAACTGATCCATGAACATTCTTTTCATCGGCGACATTTTTGGGCGGCCGGGGCGGACGATTGTAAAAGAGCGGCTTCCGGAGTTGGTGCGTGCACACTCCGCCGATCTGGTCATCGCCAACTGCGAAAATGCGGCCGCGGGTTTTGGCATTACGCCGTCGCTCGCCGAAGAGCTTTTCGATCTCGGCATCGACGTGATGACCACCGGCAACCACGTCTGGGACAAGCGCGAGATCATCGAGTTCTTCCAGATGGCTGATGGCAACCCGCATAGTCCGGCGCGGCGACTGCTGCGCCCGGCGAATTTCCCCGAGACTTTGCCGGGTTGGGGAGTGTACGAGGGCAAGAAGAATGGCGTTGCCTACGCTGTCGTCAATCTTCAGGGACGCGTGTTCATGGGCTCGAGCGACGATCCTTTCCGTTATGCCGACCGGTTGCTGGAGAAAATTAAGGCGAAGATCGTCTTCGTCGATTTCCATGCCGAGGCAACATCTGAAAAAGTCTCATTCGGCTGGTACCTCAATGGGCGCGTCACGGCTGTGGTCGGCACGCATACCCACATTCCTACCGCGGACGAAACCGTTCTCGCCAAGGGAACGGCTTACATCACCGATGTTGGCATGACCGGTCCCTATGACAGCGTGATCGGGGTGAAAAAAGAGCTAGTCATCGATCGCTTCCTGAGCGGGATGCCGGCGCGCTTTGAGCCCGCCGCAGGCGACGTGCGGCTGTGCGGCGTAGTTGTCGAATGCGACGACGAGACGGGACGCGCGCGGGGAATCGAACGGCTGATGCTGCGCTAGGTCGCGTCCAACCGGAAATTGGTATTACGAGTGTAGTTCCCTTCCGAGTATTTCCCTTGCAAGACAGAGCGTTCGCGGCATTCTATAGTTACTGTATGCGCTGGTCTCGGGGAGCAGTGTACGCGTTTGCGTTCGTGTGCGCCGCGGGCGTCTGCCTGGCCAGTGACGCGCCACTCGCTCCCGGTCAGGCGCAAACGCCAGCGCCCCCCCTGAATGCCACGCCTGCTGCCTGCACCGGCGACGCGAGTCCGGCCGGATGCTCTGCTGCTTCGCCCGGCGTTTCTCTTCCCTCTTCGCCCGCTGCGGTATTTGTGCCGCCTTCAAGGAACGAGCGCAAAGCGGCGCACCGGGCCTTTGAGCGCGGCCTGAAGCTTCAGCAATCGAACGACTTGGAAGCGGCTTTTCCTGAATTCGAGGAGGCAGCCCGGCTCTCCCCGCAGAATACGGAGTACCTCGCGGCACGCGAGATGACGCGCGAGAATCTCGCCTCGACGCACCTTGATCGCGGCAACCTCAACATGTTGCAGGGGCACAAGGCCGAGGCGCTCGCCGAATTTCGCGCGGCGCTCGAACTTGATCCGCAAAACGAATTCGCGCAGCAACGCGTGCACGATGCCGCTGGCCCGGCCAACAATTCCGCCCCACCGGTGAAGGTTGTCGAACAGCGCGATAGCCTTGCGGCTCGCCCCATCGAGCGCCTGGCCGACTTCCATTATGTGGGCGATGCGCGCGGGCTGCTCGTGACCATCGCGACGGCCTACGGATTATCCATCACCTTCGACGACACTTTCCCCACGCGCAACGTTCATTTTGATCTCAACCAAGCCGATTTTGCGACTGCGATTCACGCGGCCTCACTGGCCACCAGAACATTCACCGTCGCAGTCGGCGATACCGCCCTGTTTGCCGC
>JBOGLI010000161.1:0-2784 GCA_050746165.1 Terriglobales bacterium
CACCTACAGCGCCCAGGCTGGCGACAATATTGAGGCCATGCCGCTCGGGACCTGTATCGACGCGGCCTATCCCAGCGAGATCGTTCCGTATTTTCAGCTGATGGATTCGTATTCGCAGGCGGTCGCATATAACGCTCTCGATTACCGGCTGAACGAAAACGCCGCCGCGCTCGATTTGTCGCGGCGCGCGATGCTCACGATGACGAAATGGAAGACGTGGACGCCGCGCCGGTTTGATTCCCACGGCATGCAGACCTACTACGAAGTCGGCGTCGCAACTCAACTGGTCGCGCTTGGTTACGACCTCATCGCCGATCAGCTGTCGGCGCAGGAAAAATCCGAGGTCGAGCAGGCGTTCTGGACGAAGGTGATCGCGCCGACGGTGCAGGAGTACTTCATCGCCGACCGCGACCCGATCGCCGCCAGCAACTGGATGGCGAACTCGCTCGGCGGGGCGCTGGCGGCGGCCATTGCTGTTGCCGGCGATGTGCCGGAGTGGAAGCAGCGGGACGGAACGGCGGTCGGTGAATTGGAATCTGCTTTCGAACGTCTCATCTACGGCCTTTTTCCGGGCGACGGTACTGAGGCGGAGCCGCTTGGCTATGAGAATTTTGCGCTGCAGGGATTGTCATGGGGAACCAGCGCGCTGGCAGCGCTCGGGATCAAGCCGCAGGGCACGGATCGGATGCTGGAAGGTTTTTGGTGGCCGTATTACACGACGGTCGCGCCGGGATTGCAACTCGACACCGGCGACTTCAACGGCCATCTGACGAAGCTGCCGGGATTCGCGTGGGGCGCTGAGCACAGCGGCATTCCCGAATTGCGGGCGTATTACGACAAGAACGCCGGGCGTCCCGATCTTTCGCGGGGAGCTCCGGTCGGCAACAACGGGCATTTCCTCGAAGAGATGCCGGGGCCGCTCGATCTCGTGTGTTGCACCGGATCTGCGACTAGCTTTGCCGAGCCGCCGCCTTCGCGCGTGTTTCCGGAGCGGGGGAGCGCGGTGCTCCGAAGCGGTTGGGATTCGGATTCGACCGTCATCTCATTGCGCGCCGGACCGTGGTTTAACCACGAGCATCACGATCAAGGAAGCTTCCAAGTCGCGGCCTTCGGCGAGAGGCTGATCGACGAGGCAGGCTACGCCCACTATTATCTCGATCCGCGCTACCCCGATTACTTCACGCAGGCGCCCGGACACAACACGGTACTGGTGGATGGAAATCCGTTCAGCCAGCAGGCGACAAATGGGCGCTACTGGCCCGGATTCGTACATCCGGAGATCACGTCGCAGTTACTTTCGCCGGAGTTCGACTACGTCAGCGCGGACCTGACTTCAGCATACGACGGAACGCTTCAGTCGTACCGGCGCGAGTATTTCTTTCTGAGCCCGGGCGTGCTGGTGGTGCGCGATCGCATTCACGCGGCGACCCCACATGTTTATTCCTGGCTGCTCCATGCCCCTCCGGGGGCGCAGTTGACGAATGGAACCGGGACCGCTTCCATCCAGATGCCGCATGCGTCGGCCGCACTGCTGGCGTTGGGACGCAACGCGCACTGGTTAACGGACAACGCGCCTTTGCCGATCAGCGTATTCGAAGACTTGGATAAGCCGCGCATTCCTGCGCGGCCCGAATTAGTGCTTACGTCGGCGAAATCGCAATCCACGCAGTTCCTGGTGGCGATGGAGTTCGTTCGCGGCAGCGCAAGCGACGCACAAATGGAACAATGGACCGACGCGAACGGCGTCGGTGTGCGCACGCGCGGACCGCATGCGGCCAGCATCATCTTTCGCACCGGACCCGGTACGCTTCGCGCAGGCGACTTCACGACGGATGGTTCTGCGTTGAGCGTCGCCGATGGAAATTCGGAGTGGTCGGCGATCGAAGCGCTGACCGTTCAGGAAGGCACCCGCACGCTGGTCCGCTCCACTTCGCCAGTCGATCTCGCGATGGCGGAGCGAAACGGAAGCACAGAACTGACGGTGCATGACGTTTCGGCGGACTCGCTGGAAATCCATTGGCCGAACGCGCCGAAACAGGTGATGGTGGACGGGAAAACAATTTCGGTGAAATATCAGGGGAACGCGTTCGTGCTGCAGTTGGCGCCCGGAGAGCACCATGTCTCGATTCAATAGCCACACGATTTTTGCCGAAGCCGAGGGATGGGACCTGTGGGACGTTAACGTGCGCGTCGGGCCCTCGGGTATCCATGGCGAACTCGCGCTCGATAAGACCGGATTGCTGCAAGAGATGGACCGCTATTTTATTCGAACAGCGGTCGCGGCGCATGGGACGGCCATCGAGTACGACGCAGATCAAGGCAATGAATTCCTGTCGGAGGTTCGCGGACCACGGCTGGTTCCCGCATGGACGGCACGGCCCGAACGAAAGTACGTGGACGGGCTGCGTGCGCTGCAGCCTCGGGCGGTCCGACTGTCGCCCGGGAGAACCAATCACAACTTTCCTCTGACCAAGTGGGGTGCCGGGGAGCTGTTCGAATTTCTCCAAGCTGAGCGCGTCGTAACGCTCGTCGCGCGGGAAGACATCGAGTGGAACACCGTCGCGGAACTGCTGGAGAACTTCCCTCGCCTGCCGCTTGTGCTGCTTGACACCGGCTACCGAGCCGACACGTATTTGTATCCTCTGCTGGACCGATTCCCCACGCTTTCGTTCGACAGCGCGACCTATCTGGCGCACCGCCAGCTAGAAAGCTATGTCGACCAGTATGGTCCGGAGCGGATTTTGTTCGGAAGCCGGTTGCCGTTCTTCACGCCTGCGTCTGCGC
>JBOGLI010000162.1:0-11509 GCA_050746165.1 Terriglobales bacterium
GATGTGGGTATACGCGATGCTGTTCTTCGTTGGCGTGGTTGGCATAGCAGCGCTCGCGGGCGGAGTGCCGTGGTCGCGCGTGCCGGCGGCCGCCGCGGCCCTGCTGATGGGGGCGGCAATTGCGGCACCATTGCTGATTCCGCAGATGGAACTCACGCGCGATGTGGATCGACCCATGCACTTGTTTCTCGGACATATCGCGCCGGCGAATTACCTGCCGCTGATCGTACCCGCGGGCTGGTTTTACCTGCCAACACCGCTGGACTGGACGGGAGACGACTATCTACGTTCCGCAGAACTGGTCTACACCGGCACGCTCATCTGCCTGGCGGCATTGCTGGCGTTGGCGACGTGGTACGCGTATCGGTGGGACCGGAAGACCGCGCGCCGGAATCTCTGGCTTCTGTGCGCACTCGTGGCGTTTCTATGCGCGCATGGCCCGCGGAGCCCGCTCTGGTTGGTGATGGGAGAGCTACCCGGCTTCGACAAATTCCGGGTGGCTTTCAAGTTCCTGGTATTTTTCAACGTGTTTGTCGCGCTAGCGGGCGTGACCGTGCTGGAGCGGCTGCTGCGGAACTTTAGAAGCGCACGAGCGTGGGAACGTATCTTCGTCGGTACGACCTGCGCGATCCTGGTCGCACACTGCTGGATTGCCCGGGACGCTTTTTACCGCTATCACTTCACCCCATTTCCCAAGCTCGATGCGCAACTGAACGCGCTGTTGCGGCCGCAGTCCGGCATTCCGCCGCGAATCATGACGATCACGCCGAAGCGGAGTATCGACCCTGACTACTGGCGTGCCCTGCCGCACGATCTGCCGAGCGTTTACGGCGTGTATGCGCTGGATGGCTACGATCCGCTGGTCGAACTTGATCCCAAGGTCACACGGCGTGACGCGATGATCAAGGCTGCGCCGCTGGCGATGATAGCCCGCTACGGCGTGCGGTACGTACTGTTCAGCGACCTGGTGCGACATCGAGTTTGGAGCGACGACCCTGGCGCGCACCCGATCGAATACGAGTTACTGGCGCCGCAAAGCGTCGTGAAGGCGGTGGAAACGCTGGGACCGGCGGTTTATGCCGACCGTGAACTATCGGTCTACGAGATTCCTGACGCAGCGCCGCTGGCGTTTGCCCAGTCCGCGCCACGTGTAGCACTGCCGTTCTCCACCGACGCTTCCGGAGCGAAGGTGAACACTTCATCCTTAGCACGCGGCGGTGCGGTGGTGGTGAACCTCCTTTGGCGGCCTCAATATCGAGTATGGGCGGGCTCCACGCGGCTACCGTCGAGAGCCGACAGCTTTGGACGAATGGTGGTGGATGTGCCATCGGGAACAGCGGAATTGGTGGTTCGGTTCGTACCGCCGTGGCTGCCGGGCATCGCAATCGGGCTGTGCCTGCTCGCGGCAGCAGGCACACTAACCCTTCTGTTGGACCGGAGCATGCTCGCGCAGAGCAACCCCACCGAACAGCTGAGCGACCACGCGCCGCAGGAGTGCTACAGCGCCGACGCGTAGGCGTCGCCATTCCAGCGCAGTTTCTGGGCCAGGCAACGGAGAAACACCAACTGAACGCAGCCGGGCAGGCCATCGCGGAATTGGACGGAGCGCTGGACGGGCAGGTCGGTAAAACGGCGGGCGATGTCGGAAAGATCGCCGGAGCGCACGGTCCCCGAAACGCACAAGCTCTGCCAGCGGGAATCTCGATAGGGAGCGTGTTCGACCGCGAGCGAATCGCAGGCGCGCAACTCGGTAGCAAGCTCAACCAAGTCGAAATTATTAAGGGCCAGGATTTCAAGCTCGCACGCCGGTTCCGCGCCCAGGTCGGCGGGATCGACCGGATCCAGGCTCTTCCAGCGGATGACCAGGTCGGCGTGATCGATCTGCGGGAGCACGTAGCTGTCGCGGTCGCGCTGGCGGCCCTGGAGCGCGCGAATCACGTCGGGGGCCTCGTGACCACGATCACGCGCGTCGCGTCGTAACTTCCAGAAGAACCGCAGCTCTTCCGCGGGATCGACGAAGACACGCAGGTGGCACATCTGCCGGAGGCCTTCGATGGAGAGCGCGTGCAGGCCCTGGAAGATCATGATCTCGTTGGGGTCAACGATGGTCTCTTCGGTGAACTGGCCGGTGCGGTGATCGTAGCTGCCCTTCAGCACCGAGCGGCCGCGCGAGAAGGCGATGGCGTGCTCGTGCTGTTCGTAGAGCTTGTTGGCGCGCACGTCCAGATGCGTGTACACCTGCCAATTCTGGTGGCCGCGCGGCCAGCGATGATAATCGTCGCCCGCGATGGTGGTGACGCGCTCCTCGCCCAGCACTTCCTTCGCCAGGCCGGTGAAGAAATCCTTTCCGGCACCGCTATCGCCGGCGACACCGATCATGATCGGCGAGGTGGGAGCGTTATACGCGTCATTGCGGCGCACCCCGACGACGTACATGAAGAGGATGGTTCCAGCAAGCGAAGCCTGCATGGTGGTGTACGTGATCTTCTCCAGCAGGGTGGCGGCGAGAGGATCGAGCCGCTGGGCGAGGGCGTAAGGCCCGGGCAAAGCCGCGAGATGCGGACTGATCACGCGAAAGGCGTCAAGAATATCGGAGCCGCCGCGGCACAAGAAATAGCCGAGATAGGCGACGCTGTAACAGAGAAACGGCGCCGAGTCGCTGCGGCGTCCGCGGCAGAGAAAGTGAACGAGGAAGGGCAGCGACCAGAGCACGTATCCGGGCGCGGCCGGCACCAGCAGGATGAAAACGCTGAACAGGATGCCGAAATACAGCATTAACAGGTCCCAATTGCGCGGCCGGTAAGCGACGAACCGAAACCACAACAGCAGGATCGCGGCCGGAGCGACGAGGATCACCATTCCGTTGCCGCCGATCGGGAGCTGGAAGGCGAACAGTCGCGCCTGCTCCTCGGTGGCGAAGACCATGCGCAGGAACGCCGTCTGAAAGACGAATGGAACCAGGAGCGCGAAATAGGTAAGGACGCCGACCAGCACGGCGCGCATTGCGTCGCGCCATTTCAACTCCTGTGCGACGTATACGGCGAGGAAGGGCAGCGCGACCAGCAGATGGGTCTTGCTGGCGATGGCCAGCCCAAAGACCGCCATTCCCGCAGTGAAACGGCGAGCGCGAATCTGGTGCAGGGCGAGCACGAAGAGCGCGGTCGGGATGAGGTCCAACTGGCCGTGCCAGTACGCTACGTAGAAAACGATCGGCGACCACCAGTAGTACTTCAGCAGGCGAGCGGAGCGGCCGGGGAACCAGTGGCAGAGGGTGACGACAATGATCGTGTCGCAGGCCAGCAACGGCAGGCGCATCAGCAACAAGTGCGCCCAGGTGACGGTGTCCACGCCGGGTGCGACGAAATGCCCGAAGAGGATGCGTGGAACGGACTCGATGTAGAGCATCACCGGCGGGTAGGGGAAGGCATTCAGGCGGCCCAGTGCGGCGAAGTGCTGCCAGGGATTGGAAAGACCCGACTCGGCGAAATAATTCACGAACGGAACGAACAGGTCGCGCATGTAGTACGACGCCGCCATCGACCCGAATATGAGCTTGAGCGCGGCCGCGATCCAGAACCAGGGACTGCGGAAGAGCGGGCGGGTGCTGCCGTTGAGCAGCCATGCGCGGAATGATCCGGCAAGCGTTCGATCAAGGCGAAGCGGGCGAGCGTTCGCCGGGGAAGTTGAAGCCGGCCGGCGCGCGTTCTCACTTTCGGATATCGTCGTACTCACCCGGGCCCCTTTCGCTACCCTGACGCGGAACATCGCAGACGGAATATGTACCGTACGGTGGCCCATACATTACGCCAGCGCGATAACAGACTGAACGCCCACTTCGATGTACCGTGCGCGCGTGCCCCAAATTCCACCGGAATGGTGAGTACTTGTAGCCCTTTTTCCCGTGCCCTGTAAAGAAGATAAAGATCGAATTCAAAGCCGCGCGGCGGGTTGCGAAGGTCTTCGAGGAACGAGCGGTGAAATACCTTCGGCTGGGCGTTGATATCGGTTAACGGCGTGGTTAGCACCATGGATGCGATTACCGCCATGGTGTTGGTGATCAGCGAGGCGCCAAACCCGCGGCGGCCACGTTTCCCCTTCACGAAAGCGCCGCGCGGGTTCCCGGTGGCGATCAGCGCCTCGTACGCGCGGAAGAGGTCGCGCGCCGGGCATTGCATGTCGGCGTGAGAAATGCCGATGACTTCGCCGCTCGCCTGCCGAATGCCTGCATTCACGCCATATCCGTAGCCCTGGTTCACCGGCACAAGCACGGTGCGCGCAAACGAGTACTCAGGGCGGGCCAGTTCGCAAGCCAGCACCTCCGCCGTATGGTCCGTGGATCCATTGTTGACCAACACCAGCTCCGCCGAAATTTCGGAAGGCCACGCCGCGCGGTACGACTCCAGCAACAGAGGCAGGTTATCGGCCTCGTTATAGCAGGGAACAACCACCGAGAAGGCCGGCGCCGTCATGGCGCAGCCGCCGCGGCGGCGATTGGACGACGCGCCTCCCGGAAATGTCCTTCCCAGTATTCAAAGGTGCGCACGTCGTCGGGAGTGCCGAAGCAGATGAAGTGTTTAACCGGGAAAACGCGGGCGCGGCGGCGCTGCTCGATGAGTACCTGAATGGCGGAGTCGGCATAGAACTCGTGGTTAACGCGACGGTCCTGCGCGATGAGAGCATCGGCCGCCTCCCACAGGAAGCGCGCCTTGCGGAACCAGAAGGCGCCCGTGATGCCGGGAGCATCCTTCACCGGGTCGGGCGGCGCTACCTTGCATAAGATTTCCAATGCGGTACCGTCGGCGGCGGCGCGCACCCAACCGTACTGGCGAGGATTACGGTTGGCGTGGGGATGATTGCGGAAGGTCCAGATGAGGCAGTCGGTCGTCGGGTCATCGATGAGGGTTGCGTATTGCGATTCGTCGATGATGAGCGCGGCGTCGCACGGAGCCACCAGCAGCGGCTGTTCCGGATCGATCGTGTCGCGCGCCAGCAGGCATGTGCACACCTGACCCTGCGTAACACCATCGATGCCGATGATTTCCAAATCGCGGCCCTCGTGCAGCACGGAACTGAGGCGCGGGTCATGAAGATGCCCCTGCTGGCAGACGGCGACCCAGCGGGACGAACGGGGCAGCGCCCGCAGCGCGCGTTCGATCATCGGAACTCCGGCGACCGGGACGAGAGGCTTGGGTTCGCTCCATCCTTCGCGTGCGAACCGTTCGCCGGCGCCAGCCATGGGAATGAGCGTTGCGCCGGCGGCTGGCTTTGCCGGGCCCCGTTCGTTTGTGCGAAGGAAGTAGTCCGACCAGGCGAGGTATTCCTCCAGGTCCTCGGGCGTTCCCCACTGCAACATGCGGCGGAGTTCGTAGATGTAAACGTCGAGGCCGTCCTCGATGAGCAAGTTGTACGGCGAGCTGGCGTAGAACTCCCCATTGGTGTGTAGCCCGCGCTCGATTGCCTTCTGAAAATAGCGCAGGAGAAGATCGCCGCTGCGGAAGTAATACGTCCCCGACGAGGCGTACTCGTTCATGCGATCTGGGGTGAAGCAATATTTCTCGCGAATCTCGAGGAGGTAGTTGTTCTCTTCGCGCAGGTACGCGTACAGATTCGGGCCAAGCGAGTGCGGATGAAACCCGCGATAGGCCGTAATGCACCCGGCGCACTCCAGTTCCGCCATGCGGCGCTTGAAATCGACGAAATCCCAGTCAACCGAGAAATCGCAATAGTTCACGACCACCGGAACATCGCGGCGAATGTGCTCCTGCGCTTCCAATACGGCGTGGACCGGCCCCAGCTTATGCGGGGCGATGGCGACAGTTTTTCACGTGGGAGAGATGCGGTGCAACTCCGCACGCAATGGCGTTGCGTCAAGCGCGTCGGCGGCGCAAATAAAGAGGAAGTCATGCTCGCCGGGAAACATGTTCACCACGTGCTCGACGATGGACTTGCCCTCAACGGGAATCAGCGGCTTGAGATCTCGATATCCCGCCGCGGTGAACCGCTCCCCTTTTCCCGACATTGGAACGATGATTTGCATGTGCGTTCAGCGCGCGCCGACTACCTTCTGCCTGTATTTTTCCGATTCCATCGACTGCAGATACTCAACTTCCTCACGCGGCAATGTCCGCACTGTGCCGCGGCGCTCGACAAGAGTCCGGACCAGAACGTTCGCGAGCAGGTTCTCCTCCATGGTGCGCGCAAGTGCCGCGTTGTGCGCAACCAGCACCACACCTTGTCCGGCGACGATGATGGCGAGCTTCTCCGGTGCGCCGGCAAGGTGACGTTCAACCCAAGCCGCCGGCGAGTCGGAAATCTGCGCGACGAGAATCGCCGAGGGACCATAGACGACGTCGTCTGGAACAAGGGCGCCGATGGACTGCCACCGCTCCGGACGGGAAGAAAGCTCAGCCAATCCGCCCAGTGTCGCGGGCGTAACGGTGAAGCCCGATTCGGGGAACCGACGGCGCAATGCCTGGCCGAGTTCGTCGGCCCAGTTTGCGAGTGCGGTGGGCGCAGACAGGCGGCGAGTGCAGCCTTCTGGAACCTCGCCAAACGTCGCACGAGCCGCCGCTATGACCCGGTCGGTCATGGCAATCGCATCGTGCGCGGTGGTGGCGCTGGCGATATGGCCATGATTTTCCAGGACGACGGACACCGCGCCTGAAGCGGCACATGCGCGATCGACGGCGCGGCCTAACGCATAGCCCGGCGCGGCATACGCAACCCAGAGCGTCTCGCCGGGCAGCGCGGCATCGAGCGCCACATGGCCGTCGCGCATGCAGGCAAACGCATTCGAATACACCGGATGCGTGTGCAGAACGACGCGTCCAAGCACGGCGTGAAAACCGGTTTCCAGCGACGGCCGCAGCGACTGCCCTTCGGCAACCGTCAACTGGAATCGCCGCACCGACTCCTCGTGCGCGTCGCGAGGTGAAAGGATCTCCAATGCAGGATCGCGGAGCGCATCCAGCAGCGCGGTAAGGCTCGCATGGACGTAACCGGAGTCCGCGGAGATGTCGGCCATGCGGACTCCCGAGGCCTTCACCCAAAGCACGCCAAGTTCCACTGACTTCGCGGACGTGTTACCCCCGCTGCCTTGGGCGAGGAGAAGGTCGGAAGCCGCGTAGCGTGAGGCCTGAAGGAATTCGTCGCGCAACTCAGGCGGAATGCGCGCGGCGCGCGGCCCGGTTGGGGCGCTCACTTGGCGCCGTTCCAATCTTCGCAGAAGTCCGTGCATACGGCGTCGATCGGCAGATCGTGCAGTTGGCGTTTGAAGTCGGCGATCATGGCGCGCGGGTGGCCTTGCAGCTCCGGCGAGACCAGGCAAACGCGGAAATGCGCTTTGAGCTTGGCATAGATTTCGCGGTCCAGCGGCAGGCGAGTGAAGCAGTCGATCCAAACCCAGTCGGCCTTGCCGGCGAAGGCAAGGGCGAATTCCAGCGGCTCGAACTCGGAATAACGCACGGCCACCTGACGCACGCCACGCCGCACCATCTGGACCAGTGTGGGATTGGCAACGTCGAGAAAGAAATAATCCCGAATGCCGTGGCGCGCGGCGAGTTCTTCAATCCTGCGCTCCAGGCCGTCGCACTTCACATTGAAGATGGCAAGCGCGTGGCGGTAGTGCGCCAACAGATCATCAAGGCGCTCGCCGGACAGCAACGGGTCATGAATACAGCGCAAATCACCGTCGTAGTCGCGGACATCGATCTCGATGCCGCGATCTTCCGGCACCCGGGCGAGCGCATCCAGGGTGTTGACGCGATGCTCGATTAGCAACATGTGGGGTTGAATCGCGGGATATCGTACCAGAAAATCGGCCGAACCGGAGCCGGGAAACGCCGACTTTTCGGCGAATTCAGCATATCCGGTGTCACGTTCCGGATGATGAGCAAGACGGCATGATCGCAAATGCGCTCATGATCCGCTTATGAAGATGACATTCCGTCAAAGACTTTCGATGTCGCGAACAGCAGTTCGTTTCTCGATATCCCCGATCATGTACATTGAATCGATGATTCGTCTTGCGGCACTCATTCCTGGCAATCGTGCGCGATGCCTTCGCAATTTCCTTGCGATCACCCTCATCGTCGCGTGCGGGAATGGGTGCAGTTCCAACAGCGGCGCTCCAATCTCGCCGGAACAACCGCCGGTCGCGATCGATCAGGCGGCGCAGGTAAAGGGCGAATTCGTGTTCGCCTGGAATGCGTACCGGAAATATGCGTTCGGCCATGACGAACTCAAGCCCCTCAGCCTTACGCCCTACGATTGGTACGGGACATCCTTGTACCTGACACCCGTGGATGCGCTCGATACGCTGATCCTGATGGGGCTCACGTCGGACGCCGACGATGTGCGGGCGCTCATCGACAGCAGCTTGTCGTTCGACCGGGACATGATGGTGAAGACGTTCGAGATCAATATTCGTCTGCTCGGCGGATTATTGAGTGCTTATCAGATGACGGGAGATGCGCGCCTGCTGGCGCTGGCGCAGGATCTTGGCAATCGGCTGCTGTCGGCGTTCAACTCGCCTACCGGGCTGCCTTACCAGAACGTCAACTTGCGAACGGGAGCGGTACAGGGGAACGTAGTCGTTCCCGCGGAAGCCGGAACTTACATCCTGGAATTCGGGGTGCTCAGCAAGCTTACCGGGAACTCCGCGTATTACAACGCTGCGAAACGCGCGCTCGTCGCCCTCTTCTCACGGAGGTCGCCGCTCGACCTGATCGGATCGAGCATTAATGTGGACACGGGCGCATGGGTGGACACCACAAGTACGGTGGGCGCGGGAACGGACTCTTACTACGAATACCTGCTCAAAGGTTCAATCCTGTTCGGCGACCCGGACTTGACTGCCATGTGGTCCACAAGTATCAACGCAATCCAGAAGTATCTTGCCGATTCCACCTCGTCCGGCCTTTGGTACCGTCAAGTGGACATGAACACCGGTCAAGGGGTGTCGACGATATTTGGCGCCTACGATGCGTACTTTTCGGGCGAGTTGGCCCTTTCCGGCGACCTCGTAAGAGCGCGTCAGTTGCAGCAGTCTGCCTATTCGATGTGGAATCTCTATGGCATCGAACCGGTCTTTTTTGACTATACGACTCACCAACTGCTCGACGCGCACTACTTGCTGAATCCGGAGATCGGTGAATCCGCATATTATCTCTATTACTACACGGGCGATTCGCAGTTTCAGGAGATGGGGCGGACCATCCTGTCGAGCCTGATGCAATATTGCCGCACGCCAGCCGCGTACGCAGAACTCAGCGACGTGCGGACGAAGGCCCAGGATGACCGGATGGAGAGTTATTTCTTCGCCGAAACACTTAAGTATCTCTACCTTTTATATTCGCCTCGTTCGACCATCGACCTTAGCACCGTCGTCTTCACGACGGAAGCGCACCCGTTGCGACGGACGTGGTGAATTAAGGATGCGGAAATAGTGGTGCTATTCGTAACCGGGAACACGATGATGGAACCTGCGCACAGCGCAATTCATGGTATTGTTGGTCACCGGCTATCTCTACAATTGAGTCTGGCTTCTTCGAGTGCGTCCTACATAGAGGAATCATGAGAGTCCTGGTCACAGGTGGTGCAGGTTATATCGGAAGTCATGCGGCGCGAAGACTGCGGCAAAACAAACATTCGGTTGTAATCTATGACAACCTGAGCACCGGATATCGGCAGCTTGCTGCCGGCTTCGAACTTATCGTTGGAGATGTACGCGATTCGGATCAGTTGCGATCCAGCCTCAAGGGCATTGATGCAGTCATGCATTTCGCGGCCAGCGCATACGTCGGCGAATCCGTCTCCGACCCGCGAAAGTACTTCGATAACAATGTATTTGGCGGGATGACGTTGTTGAACGCCGCACTCGATGCGGGCGTACAGTTATTCGTACAGTCTTCCACTTGCGCCACGTACGGGACGCCGACGCGGCTGCCTATCAGCGAACAAGAACCGCAGGCCCCGATCAATCCGTACGGAGTATCTAAGTTGTTTCTCGAACGGGCGTTGCAAGGCTACTCACTGGCATATGGCATGCGGTATGTTGCGCTGCGCTATTTCAATGCCGCAGGCTGCGATCCCTCGCTGGAGATCGGAGAGCTGCATTCCCCTGAGACGCACATCATTCCGCTCGTGTGCGCGGCGGCGCGCGGCACAATTCCGTATTTTGAAATCTACGGCGACGATTACGAAACGACGGACGGAACTTGCATCCGCGATTACATCCATGTGTGCGATCTTGCTGATGCTCACGTTTGCGCGCTCGATTATCTTGCACGCGGGGGTGCGTCATTGGCGGTCAACCTGGGAACTGGTCAGGGGCACTCCGTTCGTGAGGTCATCGATGCCGTCGAAGCGGAATCGAAACGTCGCGTTCCAATCCGAGTGTCGAGCAGGCGGATTGGAGACCCCCCCGTTCTCGTGGCTGATCCGTCACGGGCGCAACATCTTTTCCGCTGGACGGCGAAGCGTCCATTTTCCGAGATCGTCAATTCAGCCTGGCAATGGTCGGAATTCGTGCACAGCGGAAAGTCTCCGGGAATCACCAGCCGTGGCGGCAGAATGAATTTCGCCCGCGTACCGGCACGCGAAGATATTGGCGCAAGCTAAACCAGGGTGCTTGCATTCGTCACCGCTGTATCCAGCTGAAACCCCTCAAGAACATGCCGCTGTTGCGGGTTTTCGTTTGACATAGGAAAATGGCACGGCTATAAAGGGGGGCTTGGTAGCACCACGATCAGGCCCTTGTGGTAAAAATCATGGTTCGGAAATTTACGATCCTGCAGTGGCAACTGACCGTCTTATATTTTCTGATACCGGCCCTTGCATTCATTTTTGGGATCTATCTTCGCTTTTGGTCGGGCCTGTTCCCACCTAGTTTCGTCGACTATCCAAGTTACACCTGGCTGACGATTCTCGCGACCATCACTTGGGGCGCAACGGTTGAGCATTACAAACTGAATCGCCTGGATACGCGCAACCTCAAGGTCGTGGGGACGACGAAAGCAACTCTCGCGACGGTGACGATGGTCGTCGGGTCGGGTTTTTTTTACCGTAGCGCCTCGTTTTCGCGATTTGTGATTGCCTTCGTTGCGTTTTCCCTGTTTGCCGGCGCGATTCTTCTTCGCGACCTGTATGTGAACCGCGGCCGGTCCCGCCTCGCCAGCCGCCAATCGGGATTAATCGTAATTGGTTCGGATGACGTATCCCGGCGGCGCGCCCTCAAAGTAGCGCAAAACGGACTCGTCGATACAAGCATTCTTGCTTATGTCGATTTGCCGGGGCAGCATGTAAAGAACAGTGAGTCACCGAACGTTTTCCCTTGGGGTGAACTGCACGGGCTACTGGAACGTGAGAAGCCGGACGAGGTATTGATCGCGACCGGCCCGGAGCAGTTCGACAACATGGCCGATGTCTTACCGGAACTGCAGAATTTGTGCATTCCGGTCCGCCTCGCGCTCGATATGGGCGACGTCTTTTACGCGGATCACCTCAAGAC
>JBOGLI010000163.1:0-2790 GCA_050746165.1 Terriglobales bacterium
TTCGGCTCGGCCCGCCCGACGCCGCCATCGTCGATTACCTTCTTCCCGACGGCAATGCCCTCGACTTGATGGAGCGCTTTCGCGCCATGGATCCGATGGTGCCGTGCATCATTCTCACCGGCCATGCCTCCATTGACCTTGCGGTGAAGGCGATCAAGAAGGGCGCCGAGCAGTTCGTCTGCAAGCCCGTGGAACTCTCGGCACTGCGTGTGATCGTCGAGCGCGCCGTGGAAACTCATCGCGCGCGCAAACGCGAGGTCGCCGGACGCTCGCGGGCCTCCCGCGAATGCCTCAACCCGTTTCAGGGCGTCAGCCGTGCCATTCGCGAGCTCGAGGAACAGACTGCGCGCGTTGTCCACGCCGACGTTCCGCTCCTGGTGCTCGGCGAAACCGGCACCGGTAAAGGCGTGCTGGCGCGCTGGATCCACGAGCACAGCGGCCGCGCGCGCGAAGCCTTCGTCGACATGAACTGCGCCGGATTCGCCCGAGAGTTGCTCGAGACCGAACTCTTCGGCCACGAAAAAGGTGCGTTTACCGGCGCGGTTAACAGCAAGATCGGACTCTTCGAAGTCGCGCACCGCGGCACCATGTTTCTCGACGAGGTCGGCGACATGGACCCGCAGCTTCAGCCCAAGTTGCTGAAGGTCCTCGAGGAAGGGCGCTTCCGCCGCCTCGGCGACGTGAAGGACCGCGAGGTGGACGTGCGCCTGATTGCCGCCACCCATTGCGACCTACCCTCGCTGGTGCGCAGCGGCGGATTCCGTTCCGACCTGTATTTCCGCATCAACACGGTGGCCCTGCGCGTTCCCGCATTGCGCGAGCGCCGCGAGGATATTCCCGACCTTGCCGCGTCATTCCTCATGCGCACCGCGGCGGAACTCGGGCGAACCGGACTGGCGCTCTCGCCCGACGCGATCGACGCGCTCCGGACCTACGATTGGCCCGGCAATGTCCGCGAGTTGCGCAACGTGATCGAGCGCGCCGTCCTGCTATGCGACGGCATGTCCGTGCAGCCTCGCCATTTGCAGTTCGAATCGGCCGTGACTGCGCCGCAGGCGTCGGACTTTGCCGCCCTTACCATGGCTGAAATGGAGCGCATGCATATCGAGCGCGTCCTGGAACTCGAGCACGGCCACGTCGCCCGCGCCGCCGAGCGTTTGGGTATCCCGCGCAGCACGCTGTATCACAAGCTGAAAGATCTCGCGCTCCCGCCGTCTCCGCACACCAACGCCTGACCGCCGCACGAACTGCGCTTGACGAGCGGGAGCACAATTATGTTTCTCGATACTTCAAGCGAGGTCACCGTGCGCAGAGTCATCTTTATCCTGTTTGCCTTGGTCGGCGCAGTATTCGCGCAGCAAAACTCGCACCCGCAGTCGGCGCCCAACACGCCGTCGAAAGGCACGGTCACGGAGAAGCCCGGGATTCCGTTGCCTTACACGCCCGTGCTGGATACGACTGCGATGGACCGCACCGCCGATCCATGCCAAAACTTTTTCCAGTATGCCTGCGGTGGATGGATCAAGAACAATCCCATTCCACCCGACCAGTCTTCCTGGTCCGTGTACTCGAAGATGCAGGACGACAATCGCGAACTGCTGCGCCGAATTCTCGAAACCGCCGCCTCGCCGAACGCGAACCGGACTCCCACCCACCAGAAAATCGGCGACTTCTATGCCACTTGCATGGACGAAACGGCCGCCGACAAACGAGGTGCATCGGCGCTCAAGCCCGATCTGGACCGCATCGACGCACTGAAATCGAAGGCCGACCTCGCCGGATATCTCGCGTGGTTTCATCCGACCGACATTTACGTGTACTTCGGCCAGGCGCCGCTCTTCGCCTTTGACTCCACGCAGGACGCGAAGGACTCCAACGAAGTGATCGCCGAGGTGGACCAGGGCGGGCTGGGTCTTCCCGATCGCGACTACTACCTGAAGGACGACGCGCGCTTCAAAGGCATTCGCGAGAAGTATGTCGCGCACGTCGAGAAGATGCTCGAGCTGATCGGCGAGCCTGCTGCTCAGGCTGCGACCGACGCTCAAACCGTTCTCCGTATCGAAACCGAGTTGGCCAAGGGCGCCATGGACCGCGTCACTCGCCGCGATCCACACGCGACCTATCATCGCCTGCCTGTCAGCGAACTCAAGCAGCTCGCGCCGTCGTTCGACTGGGACCGCTACTTTGCCGCTTACAACGCAGGCACGTTCCCGACGCTCAACATCGCCGTCCCCGACTTCTTCAAGACCATGGAAGCCACGCTGCAGGCGGAAGATCTCGACGCGTGGAAGGCTTACTTGCGCTGGCACCTCGTGCACGCGCAGGCGCGCTGGCTGAGCACGCCGATTGTCGCCGAGGACTTCAACTTCTACAGCAAGAGCTTGCAAGGCCAACGCGAAATCCAGCCGCGCTGGAAGCGCTGTGTCCGCTTCACCGACCGCGCGCTCGGCGAGGCGCTCGGGCAGGCCTACGTCGAGCTGACATTCGGTCCGCAAGCCAAAGCCAAGGCGCTCGATATGACGAAGCGCATCGAGGCCGCAATGGACCGCGACATCCACTCGCTCACCTGGATGAGCGAACCGACGAAGGAGCAAGCGCTTATCAAGCTCCATGCCGTGGCCAATAAAATCGGCTATCCCGATCACTGGCGCGACTACTCGGCGCTCAAGGTCGTGCGCGGCGACCTGCTCGGCAACGGCGAGCGCGCCAAATCGTTCGAGTTCCTGCGTCAAATTCATAAGATCGGTCATCCGCCCGATCGCATGGAGTGGTACCTGACTCCGCCAACAG
>JBOGLI010000164.1:0-3987 GCA_050746165.1 Terriglobales bacterium
GCGTTTGCACCGTCATGCCGTCACCCTCCTCCGCCGGGCGAACTTGTACAGGCTGTAGAGTTCATGGAGCAGCCGGTTGCGCACGCGGTACAAAGGACTGAGGCCGAACCAGACATTGAAGCGAAGATCGAGCAGCGTGTCATAGGGCCAGATGGTGGTGCGAAACAGGCAGGCCGGATCCGTGTTCAACGCATTCACTTTCGGGTCCGTGCTGAATCCGAAGCGATAGCCCTCGGCAACACAAGCGCGCGCCGTCGAATTCCGCCGGCCCCACGGATAGGCGAATGATCGCGGCCGTTTTCCCAAGAGTCGCTCCAGGTCTTGTCCGCTGCCGAGAATTTCGTCGCGCAAATCCTCGCCGGTGATCCTGGTCACGTCCGCGT
This sequence comes from Terriglobales bacterium, assembly GCA_050746165.1. Lineage (GTDB taxonomy): Bacteria > Acidobacteriota > Terriglobia > Terriglobales > Acidobacteriaceae > DAISJI01. The sequence goes on from JBOGLI010000164.1 coordinate 384, forward strand.
GCCTGCGGGTGTGCGCGCCAAATTCGAAACCGCGCGCCGCCCAGTGCACAATCTCGTCCGCCGTCAGGATTTTCAACGTCCCCCGCGTGTTGAATCCATCCCATAGATTGGATTGGCCGAGCATCCCGGTCACGATATACATGACTGCCCGAAACCCATATCGCTCCAGGATCGGTAACGCGAACTGCGCGGTGTCGGCATAGCCGTCGTCGAGCGTAATAAGGACCGGCTTTTCGGGCAGGACGCGTTCGCCGCGGAGCCACGCGTCCCATTCCGAAGTCGTGATGCTTTTGTACCCGTGTCGCGACAGCCAGCGAATGTGCTGCTCGAAGCGCTTTGCGGAAATAGTGATCGACTTATTGACGCCCTCCCGTAACGGGCCCACGTGGTGGTACACCAGGACGGGAAGGCGCATGCCGAATTCGCGCCGCAATTGCGCCCAGGAACCCGCCGTCGCCGCCGCCGAGCGAAGCATCGCGCTGCCCAGGCGAAAATCCAGCAGGCGGATTCCCAGCCTGCGGAATGTCTTCCGTCCGAGCAGTTTTTCCACCATTCGGAAGCACGCAGCCAGGAGCAGATCGGGAGAGAACGGCAGGCGGGCGACGACCGCCCGGCGAACCCGTTTCCACCACGGCCCGTCACCGAGCGATGCCAGCATGGAGTGCGGCCGGTATTCCGGAAATTGACGGCAGAGCCGTACTTCATTGCGCCCGTAGCGCACCAGGTCGTTCCGGACCAGTTGGTCGGCGGACTTCACGAAAATCTGCTCGGTCCTCGCCGCGGCGCGAAAACGGGCTTTTGCTCCGGCGCGCGCGAGGCGCAGCCCCAGTGCACGGGCGCCCGGATTACTTTCGTCGAACCCCCCGCACTGAATCAGCAAGGCGCGGGGGACGGAGCAATTAGCCCCCGCCATCATGTCGAAGATGCCGACCGGCCCGCTCTGCCGTTCCAAGCGGTCGTATTTTTGCTGCACCCACCTTCGCGTCCACTCGGTCGCGAGTCCAGGCGTGCTCTCCTCTGCGACATGAATCGGACCCACCACAAATGCGTTCGTGGTTTCCGCGTGCGCATCAGCGTGCTGCCGCAACAGGTCGGGAGGACAGAGAATGTCATCATCGAGCAGGAGCACCAGCTCGCCCGATGCGTGTTGCAGCCCAACGTTGAGTGCGGCGGACTGGCCTCGGTTCTCCTGCCCCAGCACGGTGAATCGGCACGCCGGCTTGAGCGTTTGCAGCCACTCCATTGTCCCGTCGGTGCTGCCGTCCGACACTACAATCACCTCGAACTCCTCAGCCGGGAAGTCCTGGGCGAGCACGCCAGGCAAGGTCTTGGCGAGCAAGTGCAGACGGTTATAGGTGGCAAGCACGACGGAAAATTGCATGAAGTTGCGAACAGCCTACCTGACGATTACCACTTTGACAATCCGCTCCGCCCACGCTCAGGGCACCTGGAAATAAGCGGCGCCGGCGCCGTGACGCACGATATCGAAACGGAGATTCCTCTCGCGTTGAAAGTCCTCCAGCGCGGACCGGCACCCGGGCCAATCGTCGTAATCGTCGAGTACCACCACGGCGCCGCGGGAGAGCCGATCATAAAACCGGTCCAGGCACAGCTTCACGGAGTCGTACCAATCGGCGTCGATATGGAGGAAGCAAACACGGTAGATGCGGGATTCTGGGAAGGTCGCCGCGAACCAGCCTCCGACAAGATGTGTCTTTTTCGGCGGAACTCCGGCCTCGCGCAGCACCGCCGCAACGTCCTCCTGGTCGGCGGCACATTCACCTTGCAGGCGCATCGAACGGGGGCCGTCGCGTTCACCCGGTGCAGGGAGACCTTGAAAGGAATCGAATAGCCATAAATCCCGGTCCTCGACGTCGAGCAAACCGGAGGCGCCCAGCACGACAGCACTTCCTCCGCCCGCGACCCCACATTCCACAACGTCTCCCGGCACTCGGTTCCGTGCTACCAGCAATGCCAACCGGTACAACTGCAACCGGCGGGCCTCGCTCAATAGAGAAGCGCGACGGCTGACCGGGCCAACTTTTCGAATCCAGGTGAACAGTGGCGCCGGGGAACCTTCCTGGCGCAGCAAGCGCAGGCATGCGCTGCCTGTATGGACTGCGTCCTTGATGACCGGTGGCACAAGTTGCTGCCATGATCGCGGCACCGTCATCGCGCTCGTAGACTGCCGATCTGAGATCATTCTTACGCGTTACGCCGGCAATGACGGCGTTCGACCCATCCCCCGTGGGCGAGGGTGAAAGTTAGACGAGGGATTCCATGGATTCCAGCAGTATCTGCTGAAGCGTTGCAAAAGTCTGGCAAAAAGATCGTCTGCTGGCAAGGGTATTGTGGTTTAAGGCATGCGCCGGATGGCGTCGCGCAGACAAGCACCGACGCGATGGAATACCATTGACGGTCAGCGAACAGATGTGCAAAGTTTCTCGTCGACGAGAGGGTCGCCTTGCCCAGACTCACCTATTTCGGTACTTGTCCGATCTGCCACGAGCCTCTTCATCGCTCACGCCGAAGGGGCTTTAAAGAGCGCGTCCTTCTGCGATTGCTCCTCGTTCGTCCCATGCGCTGTCATGATTGCGAACGTCGGTACCTGCTTCCCCCGACGTTTACCTCCAATGCCGCCTACGAATCGCAGAGGAAGAAATCCAGCACTAAGAAACATAGCGACGTTATCTCAAAGTGAATTTAATTGCACATCGGGGGTTCGAGTTCCACGAGCACGGTCCGGGGCAACGCGCCACGGTGTAGTCAGCGTCTCACAGCGAGCTGCCTGTACTGATCTAATCATGGCGCCGTTACCAAAGTGCAAAACCATGCACATGCGGGGTTTACGTATTTTTCCACATTGACGTCCAACAGCGTGTACGCTAGGATTCCGGAGAGTAGATGCGGTCACTCTACCGATCGGAGAGATCGATGCTGAATAGGTGGGGTAAGTTCTGTGCGGTTGTGATGGCGTTCGCAGTTCCCGTTTCGTTGATGTCGGCGGAAACATCTGGCGCTGTGATTTATGCGACCAATTCAGCGCGGTTGAATGGGAGCCAGATTTCGAAAACCGCCGCGATCTTTCCTGGTGACAGGCTCTCGGTGCCTGACAACTCGTCAGTGACAATATCGCTCAAGGGTACTTCGATCCTGGTGCCAAAAAACAGCAACCTCAGCTTTGCCGGCGACGCCGTGCAGTTGGGCGCGCAAACGGCTGTCGCTGTGAACACCACCGCTGGCATGGCGGCGCAAGTCGAAGACGTCATGATCTCACCCGCGAAGAATGGAACAGCACAGTACCAGGTCGCGCGTTACAACGGCCAGGTGTTCGTAGCGGCGAAGCAGGGAACCGTACTGTTGGCGAGCGCGGCTGGCACTCGCGAAATTCTGGCAGGGACTTCGGCGAGCGTGCCCGATCCGGCGCCGCAGCAGAATCCCGCGCCAACTGCCACCACGGGCGGCTCCGGCATTCCCACGTGGGTGGCGGAAGTCATCGGTCTGGCTGCGGTGGGCGTGGCTGCCGGTATCGGTATCGCAGCGACGAACAAGTCGGCGAGCCCCTCGGTTCCGTAAACGAACTTCAAAGTACATAAGAATGGCC
>JBOGLI010000165.1:0-6548 GCA_050746165.1 Terriglobales bacterium
ATCGAAGTTCGTCGGCTTGAACATCAGCCCGTAGAGATCGGTCTGACCGTCGCGCGCCTTCACCGTAATCGGCACTGGCGGCACCCAGCCTCCCGCGACCAGCTTCGAGATGTCGGCCTTCGCGATCGTCGCCAGCACTTTCCCGTCGAGATCGCGTAAGACCGTGACCTGTGGCGTCGTGGGGGTGGAGTAGGTGTCGATGAAGTAAGGGCCCTTATCGGACAGTTCGACCTCGTGGTTCATGGTCTCGGGCGTAAGCAACTGCAGGCCCTTGCCGTCGAATCCGATGCGGTAAAGCTGGCTGTAGTAAGGATCGAGGCCGGGCTGTTTGCCGACGCCAAGGAAGTAGATGACGCGGTTCTTCTCGTCCACCTTTAACACCTGCGTTACGTTCCAATCGCCGCTGGTGATCTGGTTCTTCAACTGGCCGGTCTTCAGGTCGTAGAGGTAGAGATGGCCCCAGTTGCTGCGCTCGCTGAACCAGATGACCTCGTTCGAGCCGAAGAGCACGTAATTATTGGCTTTCCCATTGCCCGATTCGTATTGCGTGGCGACTTTCTCTTCCAGCACGTCGCGGACGTCGCCGCTCTCGGCGCTGGCGACGCGCAGGTGCTCGTCCTTATGGTCGCGCGAGGTGGAGACGAAGGCGACCTGTTTGCTGTCGGGGCTCCACTCGACGTCAGTCCATTGTGTGCCGCGGCAGGCTATGTCGTCGCACAGGGTGGAGCGGTGCTGGTCGGGCGGCATTTTGAAGCGGGCGATCTTGGCCGAAGGCACGTCGATGACGACGCGCTCGATCATGGTCACGTCCTTGTCGCCGGGCAGAGGGTACTTCCACTGCTGCAGCACGGGATGGCCGACCTTGCTTTCGACCACGTACATCTCGCCGTCCTTGCGCTGGTCCTGCTGGAAGGTGGCGATCTTTTTCGAGTCGGGCGACCACATCAGGATGGGCGCGTCGGTGCGGATCCAGCCCGCGTTGTGCGTGGCGTAGCCGTAGTCCTTGACGCCATCTTTGGTGAGCTGCGTTTCCTTGCCGCTGGCCACGTCCTTCACCCACAGGTTCCAGTCGCGGATGAAGGCGGCCTGTTTCTTGTCGGGCGAGAGAACTTCATTGCGGCGATTGGGCCCGGCGGGTCCGACACCCTCGCCGCCGCGCATCTCCGCTTCGGTCGGATTGCTCGACTTGCAAACATACGTGCGCAGGTCGCAAGTCACCTGGCGCGGCCCCAGGCTGAATGACAACGTCTGACCGTCGTCGGAAAGCTCGAGCGTTTGGAACGGCAGGTGCTTGAAATCGAACTTGCGGCCGCCCATCGCCTCGCTCAGAGCTTGCGCCAGTCGCGCGTGGTCGAACAGCGGCGCGGGATTCTGCAGATGCGTGGGATCGACGACGAGGAACTGGACCTGATCGGCGCCGTTGTCCCGATACCAGAAGCGGCCATCCGCGAGCCATGCCGGGCGCACCGCGTGATAGACCAGCGGCGCGGTATTCGGCGCCAGGAATTTCTCGGCTCGCTGGTAGTCTGCGACGCCCACCACCGGCGCGGACGGTTGCTGCGCGATGGAGACGACTGCGGTCGCCAGGAGCAGAGCGAGCGTGAGCTTGCATGTGCGGGCAAACAATTGCGGCATTCGCATTATCCTCTGTCAGTCGTATAGCGATAGATTTAAAGACGGCTGCGATTGTACTGGAGGAAACCGAATGCAGCCACTTCGATCGGTGCGAGGCGATCACCAGCGTTTTTTCCCGTAGAACAACTCTTCTTTCCATGACAACCTGGAGCTAAAGGACTACGAAAATTGTGCTTGCAAGAGGGTGCTACTCTGGTTACTATGCACGCACCCCCGAGAACGCCAGAAGGTCCGCTCGATGAACATCGGTGAAACGATCCGCAACTTTCGATTGCAAAAAGGGATGTCGCAGGGCGACATCGAAAAACGCACGGGGTTGTTGCGCTGCTATCTTTCACGGGTAGAGAACGGGCACACCATTCCCTCCCTCGACACTCTTGCCAAGATCGCCACCTCGATGGAAGTCCCCTTGGCGCAATTCTTCGCTGATGACCACTCCGACAACGGCGGCAAGTCGCTGCCGCAGTTGAGCGAAGACGAGATCCGGTTCCTGACGCAGATCCGCCGCTACTCTTCCAGCCTGAACGACAGCGATCGCAAGCTGGTCCTGGCGATGGTCAAGAAAATGGCCGCAGGAGCAGGTAAGTAAAGTTTCGACATTTAATAGAAAGGCACGGCTTGTGCCGTGCCTTTTTAGTTCTTAGTGCCGGTGCGTAGTGCTTAGAAATTCGGGAATAAGCTAATGACGGACGGTTTTGCTAAGCACTCAGCACTTATTGCAGCGCGCCCGAAGCGGCCGAGTTGTCTCCGGAACCGGTGTGCAGCGGCGCGGCATTGACGTCGGAGTGGGAAATATCGACCACCGCCTCGCCGAACAACCTGGTCTTGGCCACCGAATGTGTGCGCACCGGAAGGCTGAATCCGGCGACCTGCTCGTAATCCTGGACAAAGTCGATCTTCTTGACCAACACCGAGGGTGACCTCACCAGCGTGCCCTCGGCGCGCAGAATGTGTCCCGACGCGGCATCGATAAAGACTCTGCCCTTGAATAGGCCCACACGCTTATGGCGCGGTTTCACGCGATACTCGTAAGCTGTTTTCCCGGCGATCGTCTGCCGGCCCTTGTACGAGAACTTGTAGTTCTCTTCGGTGATCGCCGTGTTCGCCCCTTCGCCCTTTTCGACGTGGTCCACCTCCGAGGTGAGCAGCTTAAGGATGATGTTGTTCTTGACGAAGTTATCGCCGACGAACTTCACTGCCCCATACGCCAGCGACTTCGGAGCCTGATAGCTGCGCTTCAGCTCGAAGCGGCCCTTCTGGCCTGTCCCCGGCAAGGCAGCCTCGATCACCGTGTTGTCCGAGGAATAGGCGAGGTCGGAGAGCTGCCGCTGCGCATTGTTTTCATAAGATTGCAGGGCAAGCTCCGGCGACATATCCGGACTCGCAACAGGAACATCGGGCAGCGTCAGGGCCGGAAATGCGGAGCTGGCAACCACGGTGGCAGCCGGGATCGCACGGACGGCGTCCTGGGCGGCGGCCGAAGCCGGCACCAGTGCTGCAAGAGTCAGTATGAGTGCAGAAACTTTCATATAAAAACAACTTAAGTAGAGTACCGCAAAAGTTTTCGACTCAGCAACATTACGGAAGTTACGGATGAAGTACGGGGTAGCCGGGCTGCGGAAGGGCGCGGCGGAGGTGGTACTATGCCCGGAAATGCCTGACCGGAACCCTGACTCGCAAGCCGCCGTCCCCGCCCCAGCGCCCCAGGATACCGAAGTCTATGCTGTATTCGGGGCCGAGCCCGAAGTCCAGGCCTATGCCATGGCCAAGTACTCGCGTTCCGCGCTGTCGATGAAGGAATCGCTCGCCGAACTGAACGAACAACGCGCGGAAAAGTTCCTCAACACCTTTTATTTTCAATACGGTCACCGCTCCATTGCCGACCTCGCGCATATTGCGATGGCGATCGAGAAGCTCTCGATCCTCGCCGCTATCATTCTCGTAGATGAGCAGCGTTGGGACGGACAGGAGCGTTCTACCCGGTACCAGAATTTCAAGAAGAGCGGCTATTACGTCCCCGATTTCGCCGGCGATGCCGCTACCGAGGGTATTTATCGCGACGCCGTCCGCATGTTGATCGGCGAGTACGAAGTGCTGTCCGAGGGAATGTGGCGCTACTTGGCCGACCGCACCCCAAAACCCGCCGAGATGAAGGACGACCAGTACGAGCGAACCCTGCGAGCCCGGGCCTTTGACATCACTCGCTATCTTTTGCCGCTGGCCGCCAATACCTCGCTCGGGCAGATCGTCAATGCGCGCACGCTGGAAAACCAGGTGTCGCGCCTGCTCTCCCATACCCATCCCGAAGTACGCCGCCTCGGTGTACTGCTGAAGCAAGCGGCGCGCGAGCCGGCCTTCAACGTGAACCACGCCGCCTTTCAACGAATTCTCGAGGAAATTCCCGACCGGGAGTTCGCGAAAAACGTGCGCGAGATCCTGCTCAAGCCGGTGCGGGTTTCGCCAACGCTGGTGAAGTACGCGGACGCCAGCGCCTACGAAATGGAATCGCGCCGCGAACTGACCCACGCCGCCGGCGAGCTGATGCGACCGGTGGCGATGGAGCAATCGCCCGCGGTAACGCTGCTGGAAGACGAGCCGTTCGAAATCGAACTGGCGGCGACGCTTCTTTACGAGCACTCGCACCACTCCTACCGGCAAATTCGCCAGCAGGTTGAAGGATTGAGCGAGCAGCGGCGCAACGAAATCATCGACCTTGGCCTGCGCCATCGCGGCCGCCATGACGAACTGCGCCGCGCGTTTTCCGCCGGCCAGCGGTTCCGCTTCGACATCCTCATGGACATCGGTGCCTTCCGCGACCTGCACCGCCACCGCCGCTGCATCCAGATCGGGCAGGACTTCACGCCGCTGCATGGCTATGATGTCCCGGAAGAAGTCCGCGCCGCCGGCGCCAAGGAGCGCTATGACGACGTGATGCAGCGCGCCATCGCCGCATATAAGAAGGTGTCGGAAGCTTCTCCCGAAACGCACGCCGCGGATTACCTGCTCCCGATGGCGTTCCGCAAACGCACGCTCTTCAAAATGGATTTCGCGGAAGCGGTGTACATCTCCGAGCTGCGCACCGGCACCGGCGGCCACATCTCCTATCGCCGCATCGCGTACCAGATGTACCAGGCAGTGGTCAGGCGGTATCCCGCCCTAGCGCAGTATTTCCGGGTCACCGATCCGGAAGAGCCGGTGGATCTGCTGAAGCGGTAAGCGTCGACATGAACGACCTTTTAGAGTTGAATCTGAACTGGTATTGGTGCATCCTATCGATGTCGGTTCGCCTTAGTGAATGTCGGCTTCACGCCGTTGCCCTTTTAGTGGGGCTTAGCTAAGGGGACTGACTTTTTTTATGTCGAACGGATTGCGTTTGCGATCATAGATGGTGCTTTCCTGCCGTTGGATTTTCTTCACATCGAAAACGTCCCAGACGAGTTCGATCTTCTCACGAAGGAATTCGAAGTAGCGCATCTCGCCGCGTTCAAAGGCCCGCTGAATTGTCCAGAGGCAATAATCGACCGCTTGCAGGACCGGTTCTTGAGCGGGTTGGCTGGTGAGGACTTGAACCGAAGTGACCGGGACCTCCCCATATGACCGGCGAAATTTCTGGACGCCTGCTTCCACCGCTGTCCGCAATGCATGTTGTCTCGTTTTGTTCCCGCGGGTCGCAAACACGATTGTGTTCTTTACTGAAAGGTGCAGTTGCCTCTCGAAGAGCCTGCCTACAAGATCGTCATAGAAACGATCCTGTGAGCCGCCATGCGTTCCACGAAAACGATACTCAACTTTTCTTCCCACAATAACCTGGACGGCAAAATCCATTTTTTCGACGGCGCCGAATACCAACTTCCGCACTTCAGGACAGTCGTCCTTTGCATGAAAAGCGCGCAAGCTCTTTTGGATCGAAGGAACAGCTTTCAAATAGCGATCTCCCAACACTTCCAGTCGCACGTCCGCCAACTTGCTCCGGATCAATTGTGGATCGTGTGTGCGTAGAAATCCCACGGAAAACACACGAGAACAACCTTCTCGCCCGACAATAATCTCCTTCCCTTTACCATAGAAGGCGGGATCACCAGCTTCGTCTACGAAATACCATCGCGGCTTGTCTTCGGCACCTTGCATCATCATTGTTTCGTCAGAAAGGCGAAGGTGGAAGGTGTATTGTAATGCTCATACCAAAAACAGATTCGTTTTTTCTTCGCCATGCTCCACTTCCCGTGTACAATGCCTTCACGGTCTAAAATGGGAACTGACACAGCGAATATTCCCCGCATTTTCCGGCTTTTCCACGCCGATTCGCGGTAATCTGCGGGGTCTTTCTACTTTTAAGGAGCACGGTCATGGCCGACGAGAAGGCACGCGCACTTGATCTGGCGGTATCGCAAATCGAAAAGCAGTTCGGCAAGGGCTCCATCATGCGCCTGGGGAGCAAGGAAGCCATCGTCCCCATCTCGGTGATCTCCACCGGCGCCATCTCCTTCGACGCGGCACTGGGCGTGGGCGGGTTCCCGCGCGGCCGCGTGGTCGAGATCTTCGGGCCGGAATCGTCGGGCAAAACCACCATCGCCCTGCAGGTCGTAGCCGAGGCGCAGAAAGCCGGCGGCATGGCTGCCTTTGTCGATGCCGAGCACGCGCTCGATCCGCAGTACGCGAAAAAGCTGGGCGTGGACGTCGATAACCTCCTCGTTTCGCAGCCCGATTACGGCGAGCAGGCGCTGGAAATCACCGAAGCGCTTGTCCGTTCCGGTGCCATTGACGTGCTTGTGGTCGACTCGGTCGCCGCGCTCGTGCCCAAGGCCGAACTCGATGGCGAGATGGGCGACAGCCACGTCGGCCTGCAAGCCCGCCTGATGTCCCAGGCACTGCGCAAGCTGACCGGCACCGTCTCCAAGTCCCGCACCTCGCTG
>JBOGLI010000166.1:0-3116 GCA_050746165.1 Terriglobales bacterium
TCGCGCGAGTCGTCGCTGCTATCCGAATTCAGCAGCGCCCTGACCCCGGCCGCGATGGACATCCAGCTCGATCCGCTCGTCGGACGCGACCAGGAGCTCGAGCGCGTCGTCCAGATCCTCTGCCGCCGCACCAAGAACAACCCGGTGCTGATCGGCGAACCCGGTGTCGGCAAGACCGCCATCGTTGAAGGACTGGCACAGCGCATCGCCGACGGCGAAGTTCCGTCCTTCCTTTCCGATAAGCGCATCCTCGCGCTCGATCTTTCGCTGATCGTCGCCGGCACCAAGTACCGCGGACAGTTCGAGGAGCGCCTGAAGACCATCATGAAGGAGCTGATGGAGTCGCAGAATTCCATCATCTTCATCGACGAGCTGCATACGCTCGTCGGCGCCGGTTCTGCCGAAGGCTCGCTTGACGCCGCCAACATCCTGAAGCCGGCGCTGTCGCGCGGTGAGATGCAGTGCATCGGCGCCACCACGCCCGGCGAGTACCGCAAGTCGATCGAGAAGGACCGCTCGCTGGAGCGCCGCTTCCAGTCGGTCAAGGTCCCGCCGCCGGACGAGTCCGACGCGGTCAAGATCCTTAACGGGATCAAGGACCGCTACGAGAAGTTCCACGCGGTCACCTACACCGACGAGGCGATCAACTACGCCGTGTCGCACTCGAACCGGTACATCCCGGACCGCTTCCTGCCCGACAAGGCCATCGATCTGCTCGACGAGGCGGGCGCACGCGTGAAGCTGCGCCAGACCTCGCTTCCAGAAGACATCACCGAAGTGCAGAAGCGGATCAAGTTCATCGCGCATCGCATGGATAACGCCATCGCGAACCACGAGTTCGAGAAGGCCCGCTTCTACTCCGACGAGGAGCGCAAGGAGCGCGAGAACCTGCGCGCCCTCCGCGAGAAGTACCACCTCGACGAGTCGAGCACCGGCGTCGTGGGCCGCGAGGACATCGAAGACGTGGTCTCGCGCTGGACCGGCGTGCCGATCATGTCGATCAAGGAAGAGGAGTCGCAGAAGCTGCTCCGCATCGAGGAAGAGCTGCACCGGCGCGTTATCTCGCAGGAAGCGGCCATCTCGGCGCTGGCTCGTGCGATTCGCCGCAGCCGCGCGGGCCTCAAGTCGCCCAACCGGCCCATCGGCTCGTTCCTGTTCCTTGGACCCACGGGCGTTGGCAAGACCGAAGTCGCCCGCACCCTGGCGCAGTTCATGTTCGGCACCGAGAAGGCGCTCGTCCGCTTCGACATGTCCGAGTTCATGGAGAAGCACTCGGTCAGCAAGCTGATCGGTTCGCCTCCGGGATACGTCGGCTACGAAGAGTGCGGGCAGTTAACCGAGCGCGTCAAGCGCGCGCCTTATTCGGTCGTGCTGCTCGACGAAATCGAGAAGGCGCACCCGGATGTATTCAACATCCTGTTGCAGGTGTTTGAAGACGGTCAGTTGAGCGACGGCCTCGGCAACACCGTCGAGTTCAAGAACACGATCATTATCATGACCTCGAACATCGGCGCCCGCCACCTGCAGAAGCGCAAGGGGCTTGGCTTCGAAGCGGCAAGCGAAGAGGCAACGTCGAAGACCGTCGAGGACCTGGTGAAGGGCGAAGTGAAGCGCACCTTCAATCCAGAGTTCCTCAATCGTCTCGACGAGGTCATCCTCTTCAACCCGCTGACCGAAAACGACCTGATCGCGATCGTGGAGCTGATGGTGAACCAGTTGAACGCCAACCTGGCGCAGAAGTCGATCACCGTGACGGTGACCGAGGAAGCGCGCAAATGGATCCTCGACAAGACCCTGGTGGACCGCAGCTACGGCGCGCGTCCGTTGCGCCGGGCCTTGCAGAAATACATCGAGGACCCGCTCAGCGAGGCGCTCATCCAGGGCACGATCACAACGCGGCCTGCATTCCTCGAAGTCTATCTCGACGGCGACCGGCTGTTCTACCGCCAGGTCGGCGAAGAGAAAGCAGAGGGCGTGCTGCTGTACTCGAACTAGCTCAGTGTGGGACCGGCTGCCCTCAGCCGGTCCCATGCAATACCGTCAGCCATCGGGAAACCGGTGGCTGATTTGTTTTGCATTGACCCGCGGGAGCGCCGGGCGTAGAACGTGGCCGTGAAGCTCGTGCGCATCGCCGCAGTAATAACACTCGTGGTGGCTTCGCTTTCCGCACAGACGAACGTCGGGGCAATTACCGCGAAGCTGGGCGAAGTGCACGTCGTCCGCAGGGATACTGAAGGCGAGCGGCAGCTCGAGGGCGCAAAAGGCGTGCCCGTTTTGAAAGGCGACCTCATCCGCACCGAACGTGGTGGCCGCATGCGCATCAACCTACTGGATGGTTCCATCATCTCTGCCGGTTCGCAGACTGAGTTCCGCCTGTTGCGCCACGATCCACGCAAGGGCGATACCACCATTGTCCTCACCGCCGGCCGCATGCACGCAGTGGTAGCTCGCGGAGTTAAGTTCGTCGTACGAACGCCCGTCGCCTCAGTCGAGATTCAGGGCGACTGCGGCATTGATGAGGCAACCGTGAGTTGTACCACCGGCCAGGCAATCATTAGCAAGCCGGATGGCACATCCCAAACCTGCGCCGCTGGAGCGACGGTCGTCCTGCGCTGATCAGCGCGTCGACCAGGAGGGTCCTCGCGGTACTCTTCGAGGGACCGGGAGGGACCGGGGACAGACGGGACGTTTTCTGATATTTCTTGCCGCGCCACTCGCAAAGGGACCGGAAAGGGACCGGGGACAGACGGGACGTTTTCTGATATTTCTTGCCGCGCCACTCGCGATGCGGAGGAATCATGGGAAACATCCCGTCTGTCCCCGAATCCTCCCGAATCCTGTGTCCCCGAATCCCCGAATCCCCGAATCCTGTGTCCCCGAATCCTGTCCCCGAATCCACCCGAATCCACTCTCCCGAATCCTGCCGAATCCTGGATCGGGAGACCGGGGGCTGATTTGCTTTCACCTAAAAGGAAACTATCTCAACTGCCGGGGCGAGCTTTTCTCCAGCGAGGCTGCGAACGCCGCGATCGAATGTAGCCAAAATCCCCTTGTGCTCGCGGGCTAAACTGAGCAGGTAGGCATCGGTAATCTGACGGTAGCCTTGTACCGTGGGC
>JBOGLI010000167.1:0-4346 GCA_050746165.1 Terriglobales bacterium
CCTCTGTTGTGTCCTCCGCGTCCTCTGCGTCGAATCCCAGCGGGTCTCAAGTCACCAAATCACTCGATCGGTTCCACCACCGCGGACCGCCCCCCGCGGCCCGGCATCTGGATCAGCACCGTTGCTCCCAGCACGACCACGATGCCAGCCACCTGGATCGGCGACACCGTTTCACCCAATGCCAGCGCCGCGATGACGATCGAGAACACCGGCTCCAGGCAACTGGTCACGATCGCCCGCGTCGCATCCAGGTGCTGCAGCCCGGTGATGTAAAACGAAAACGGCACAAGCACCGAGGTGAACGCAAACACCCAGAGGAAGATCCACTGCCCGCCCGAAAGATGTGGCCATCGCCACTGCGGGTTCACCACCTGCCAGAACAGCGCCGCCCAGAACAGCAGCCACACCAGCACCTTCCAGCGGTCATGGCGTTGCAGCAGCGGCGGAATGCCGACGTTGTAATAGGCGAACGCTACCGCCGCCACTTCCGCGCCGATCAGTCCCTTCAGGCTGATCCGCAACTGCCCGCCGATAATTCCCGTGATCAGCGAGATGCCAAGCAGCGCCAGCGCGACCGCCGCTATGCGCTGCACGGTCGGTCGCTGTATTTTTCGCGCCACCATGTAGAGCAGCACCCACACGGGCGCGGTGTACTGCAGCACGATGGCGGTGGCCACGTTCGTCAGTTGGATCGCGTAGTAATAGAAGTAATTTGAACCGGCAATGCCGATGATGCCGATCAGCAGCAGTACCAGGAAATCGTTGCGGCTGATCCGAAGCAGCCCACGCCCGCGCCGCGCCAGCAGGATTGGCCCCAGCACCAGCAGCGACAGCGTCGTACGACTCTGCGCCAGGATCAGCGGGCTGATCGGTTCCAGCGCCCGGCCTCCGAGCAGTTTTCCCGTGAACACCGCGCGCCCGAGCGTCGCCGAGATGCCCCAGCACAACGTCGCCGCCGCGATGAAGACATATCCGCGGATCGGATGCTGGGCTGGCGCGCGCGTCATCGCCGCAGTGTAAACCACGCGGAAATTCCACCAGCGGGTGCGTTCTACGGCGTACCGAGAAGCTCATCCACCCGCTGCGGATCGAACCCCACCAGCACCTCCTCGCCGATCACCAGCGTCGGCGTGGTCCTGCTGTTATACGTGCGCACCAGTTGGAAGACGTACTTCTCGTCCGCCGTGACATCCCGTTCCTCGTACTCGATACCTCGATCCTCGAGGTAGGCCTTCGCGGTCCGGCACGGCGGTCAACCCGGCTGCGTGAATACGATCACGTTCTTCGACATGCGAACTATGGATGTCGGCCGTTTCCGCAGGTTGCAAGAACTCTGGCGTTACTTTCGATTCGGCCCGTGCGGCAAAAACGGGGGTGCGCGGGTGCCCCGGGTAAGCCCGGGTTTGGCTTACCCGGGGTAGTTACGCAGAGCACGCAGAGGCTTCTTGAATCTAAATCCTCAGCGTCCTCTGCGCCCTCTGCGTCAAAGACCTAGTCTGCGGCCCCGGCCACTTCAATCTCATAGCTGATCTTCGCCGTCTTTTGCAGCATCTGCGAGACCGAGCAGTACTTCTCCTTCGACAGCCGCACCGCGTCTTCCACCGCCTTTCGGTCCACCTCTCCGCGGACGCGGTACACCAGCTTGATCTGGGTGTACACCTTCGGCACCTCGGACGCCCGTTCCGCCTCGGCCGAGACCTCAACACTGATGAACGCCTGTCGCTTCTTTTTCAGGATCGACACCACGTCGCTGGCCGTGCACCCGCACAGGCCGATCAGCACCAGTTCCATCGGGCTGTTGGCCGACTTCTTCTCGCCCGCATCCACCACGATCGCGTGCCCGCTGCTCGCCTGACCCACAAACCGCTCCGCGTCTGTCCACTGCGCCTTTGCCGTAATCACATCGCGCTCCTAATAGTGCTGAGTGCTAAGTGCCCAGTGCTCAGTAAAATCTTCGAAATAGATGTTACGCCACGGCTCGGCACGAAGCACTCGGCACAAAGCACTCTCTGCTTTTCGGCTCCATGGGATAATTCCCCCATGTCCGCCGACCTTGACGCGATGCGCTCGGAAAAACGTGCCGTCGCCGCCAATTCGGTTTATGCCGCCATCGCCATCACCGCGTTGAAGGTCGTCGTCGGCTTCACCACCGGATCTTTGGGCATTCTCTCCGAAGCGGCGCACTCCGGTCTCGACCTGGTCGCGGCCGTCATCACCTTGATGTCGATCCGCGTCTCCGACAAGCCCGCCGACGCCGACCACCAGTACGGCCACGGCAAGTTCGAGAACTTTTCCGCATTCATCGAGACTGGCCTGTTGTTGCTGACCTGCGTCTGGATCGTTTACGAAGCCATCCGCCGCATCTTCTTTCACCGCGTCGAGATCGAGCCCACCATCGCCGCGTTTGTCGTGATGGGTATCTCCATCGCCCTCGACGTTTGGCGCTCACGCCAACTCAAGCGCGTTGCCGTCAAGTACGACAGCCAGGCCCTCGCCGCCGATGCGCTGCACTTCTCCACCGACATCTGGTCCAGTTCGGTCGTGATCGCGGGACTGGCCCTGGTGCTGATCGGCCGCTCGACCGGCGTTGCCTGGCTTGCCGACGCCGATCCGGTCGCGGCCCTTATGGTCGCCGTTCTGGTTGTGTATGTCAGTTCACGTCTTGCCCGCCAGACCATCGATGCCCTGCTCGACGCCGCCCCCGCCGGCGTTCGCTCCTCGATCATCGACGAGGTCACTCGCACCCACGGCATCCTGGAGGTCGATCGCGTCCGCATTCGCCGCGCCGGCAATCGTTACTTCGCCGATCTGGCCGTCGGCATGGACCGCGGCATCACCTTCCAAGCCGCGGAAAACGTCGCCTCCCGTGTCACCGATGCGGTGCGGCTCGTTCTCCCCGATGCTGACGTGGTGGTTCACTCCGTCGCGCGCGCCCGCGGCGGCGAAAACATCTTCGACCGTATCCGCGCCGTCGCCACCCGCGCCAACTTTAACGTTCACGATATCAGCGTGCAGGACCTCCGCGGCCGGCTTCACGTCGAGCAGCACCTGGAACTCGACGAGCGGCTCAGCCTCAAGGACGCTCACGACCGCGTCACCGCGCTGGAAAACGAGATCCGCCGCGACGTTCCCGAGATCTCGTCCATCCTGACGCACATCGAAAGCGAACCCTCCACCATTGAGACTGGCGACGAGATCGCGCGCGACCAGCGCCTCGAAACCACCGTCCGCCGCATTGCTTCAAAAGTTGCCGACGTTATCGATATCCACGAGGTCGTCGTCAAGCGCGTCCGCGACAAGCTCTACCTCTCCTGCCACTGCACGCTCCCCGACACGCTCCCGCTCTCCCGCGTCCACGACATCCAGACCGATATCGAGATCCGCCTCAAGCATGAAGCGCCGGAACTGTTCCGCGTCCTCATCCACCCCGAGCCCGCCACTGATAACCGGCGGTAACTGAGTGCTGAGAAGCTATCCCGTGAATGCCTTCGGAAGGGCACGGCTTCAGCCGTGCCGCTCGAGTCCCGGAACTGCGGCTTTAGCCGCTGAGGGACTCGTGGCGAAGCAATTACAGCGTGCACCAGTGCGGCCAGCCTCGACACACAAGGCGATTGCGCCGCGAATTTCGATTACGGAGTACGAATTTCGGATTACGTGTTCGCCGTGTCGCGCGAAAAGACGAAGTACTTATACCCGACGAAGTTGAAGACGAAGCTGAAGACGGTTCCGACCAGCGCCGCCACCGTCGGCCAGTAGTGCCGCAATTCCGTTGGCGGAGTCATGAAAGTCGCCACGTACGAAGCACTGGCGATGTTTACGACTGCCGACAGGACGCTGACCACCACGTACTGCGCGCCTTGGGAGACGCTCGGCCGTCCCCCGGAGGTCTCGTCCGCGAACGTCCACTTGGAGTTCATCCAGTAGCTGTTCAGCAGCGCCGCCATGAAAGAGATGGTCTTGAAGACGGTGAACAGCGGCCCCGTGTGCCCGGTCCCCGCGATCAGGATCAGCAGGTTCAGCACGACGATGTCGACGGCCGTGTTCACCACGCCCACGACGCAAAATCGCTTCGCTTGTCGTGCAAAGATCCGGGTCATCGAGCCCCTTGTCCCCATGGTTCAGCAGTTTACAATCCTGTTACGATGCCTGACTCCGGAATCCCCTGTCAAGCACCGCACCCGCCTGATTACTGCCTTAGGCGCATCGCAATAGGGCCGCCCTCCCGTGTTTTGTCATCCCGAGCGCAGGCGCGCCGATTTTGCGCGCCGGAGCCGAGGGACCTTTTGTTTCCCCCGCGTCCCCAACCATGATGGCTTTCCTTTGCGCCCCTTTGCGTCCTTTGCGGT
>JBOGLI010000168.1:0-6669 GCA_050746165.1 Terriglobales bacterium
GGTCACTAGCGGCGACGGCCTGATTGCCTGCCCTGGCACCTGCAGCGCCAGCTCCTTGAGCGGCGCCTCGGTCACGCTGACCGCAACACCATCTTCTGCAGCGTCGACGTTTGTGAGCTGGACCGGCGGCGGATGCGGTGTGAACCCGGTTTGTACGGTCTCGATGACCTCAGCGCAGTCGGTCACGCCGAAGTTCAACATCGCTCAGTTCGCGGTGACTGTCAGCGTCGGTGGCTCCGGCTCGGGCACAGTAACCACCAGCGTCGGCGGCATCTCCTGCCCCGGTACCTGCACCGCGAATATCAATTCAGGAACGCTGGTTACGGTCAACCAGAACCCGACCAACAGCGCCTCGACGTTTACCGGATGGAGTGGCGCCTGCAGCGGAACGGGCGCGTGCAGCTTCACGGTCGGCACCAGCCCGGTCAGTGTCGGCGCAACCTTCTCGCCGACCCCGCAATACACGTTGACAGTTGCGGAGTCGGGGTCTGGCTCCGGCACCGTGACCAGCAACGTTGGCACCATCAGCTGCCCGGGCACCTGCAGCAACAGCTATCTCCAGGGCACCTCGGTTACATTGACGGCTGCTCCGACGGCGGGAACTTCGGTCTTCACTGGCTGGAGCGGCGCCTGCACCAACACCAGCGGCACCTGCACGGTGGCGATGAATTCGGCGCAGTCGGTCAGCGCGAACTTCATCCCTGCGTCTTATCCTGTGACCGTCGCGATGGCCGGCACAGGCTCCGGCACGGTCACCAGCAGCGTGGGCGGCATCAGTTGTACCAGCACGAGCGGCACGCCCTCCGGTACCTGCAGTGCCACGTTGAACTCCGGCACCGGCGCCACGCTCACGGCATCGCCGGCTTCTGCCTATTCAATCTTCGCCGGATGGACCGGTGCGTGCTCCGGCACTTCGACCTGTTCGATCAGCGTCGGCACATCTGCCGTAAACGTGACTGCGACCTTCTCCCCTGCCCCGCAGTCCACGCTTACCGTGACGACCTCGGGCTCAGGAACGGTGTCGAGCTTGCCTGCCGGTATCAGCTGTGGCGCGACGTGCTCCACCAGCTTCCTGAACGGCACAGCGGTGACGCTGACCGCCTCCCCGGCTTCGGGATACGTCTTCAGCAGTTGGAGTGGCAGTGGTTGCGCGGGAACAGGGACTTGCACGGTAACGATGAGCGCCAATAGTGCTGTGACGGCGACATTCATCCCGCTCTACACCCTGGGCGTGACCGTCTCCGGCACCGGGTCGGTTGCGAGCTCTCCGTCAGGCATCAGTTGCGGCGCGACCTGCTCGGCGACCTACTCGTCGGGATCGTCTGTAAGTCTCTCGGCAACGCCAGGTTCCGGTCAGGTCTTTAACGGCTGGAGCGGAGCCTGCTCCGGCACCGGCGCATGCAGCGTCACGATGGGCTCGAACCAAGCGGTGACGGCAACCTTTGGCGCCGCTCCGCCGCCGCAGTACACGACGACGATTACTTCCTCGGGAGCGGCAACCGGCACGATCACCAGTTCGCCTGCGGGCATCAATTGTGGAGCGACTTGTTCGGCATCGTTCGCCTCCGGCACCGCATTGACCTTGACGGCAACGCCCGCCAGTGGCTACGTCTTCGCCGGATGGGGCGGCTCGTCCTGCGCTGGTACAGGCACGTGCGCCTATACTGTCGGCTCAAATACCGCGGTTTCCGCGAACTTCGTTCCCCTGTATACGCTCTCAGTAGCCTTGGCGGGCACGGGCACAGGTACCGTTTCCAGCTCTCCTGCTGGAATCTCCTGCGGCACAACGTGTTCGACGACCGCTGCTTTCGGATCGTCGGTCAGCCTGGCGGCCACGCCTGACACCGGCCAGGTGTTCAGTGGCTGGAGCGGAGGCTGCTCGGGTACGGGGTCGTGCAGCGTGACGTTGAGCGCAAACCAATCCGTCACCGCGACGTTCGGCCCGGCTCCGCCACCGCAAATCAAACTGACCGCGGCACTTGCCGGAACCGGAACCGGAAACGTTACATCACTCCCGTCCGGCATTGATTGTGGCACGACCTGCATCGCAGGATTCGATCAAGGATCCAGCGTTACGTTGGTCGCGAGTGCCGCCAGCGGTTCTGGTTTCGCCGGATGGAACGCTGCGACCTGTTCAGGCATCGGCGCATGCACGGTCACCATGGATTCGGCGCAATCCGTAACAGCGAACTTCGTCCCAGTGCAGTCGGTATTTGTGGCGATTACCACAAACACGAACGGCGGTTCGGTAATCAGCAGTCCACCGGGAATCAATTGTCCAACCTATCCTGACGCTTGCGTGGCGAACTTCAACCAGGGAACGTCCGTCACCCTGACCGCTGTCGCCGCCAGCGGCTTCGGCTTCAACGGCTGGTCTGGCGATTGCTCTGGGACAAGCGCTTGCACCATCCCAATCGACGGTTCGAAATCGGTTAGCGCCGACTTCATCGGGGTGAAGACGACGGCCGCGCCGTTCCTTGCCGTGGCTCCGTCACCATTTGATTTCGGAACGATTCAAACTGGAACGACGTCCACGAAGACGGTCCAAATCACGAACACGGGCCCGAGCAACGGCGGCAATCTGCTTATCACCAGCGCGGCAGCGGACAATCCGTTGTTCGGAGTGCCATCGACGCAATTCCCAATCACCATTGCTCCCGGCAGCAGTGCGCCTCTCACCATCACGTTTGGTCCGCAAGCGAATGGCACGGCTACGGGAGCGGTGTCATTCACCTCCAATGGTTCGAACACCTCCGATACGTTGCAGGTGTCCGGCACTGGCGGGACCACTACGCTTACGGGCGCACTCAACATCTCTCCGACGAACTTGTATTTCGGTAACGTCGATATCGGGACGACAGTGACACAAACCATCCTGATGTCGAATCCGGGCACCGGGTCGACGACGGTGTTCGCAACTACGCTCACCGGCAGCGGATTCACTGTCAGCAGTCCCGCGTTCCCGATCACCATCGCTCCGGGCGGCGTCCAGAACGTGGTGATCTCGTTCACTCCGCAACTATCTGGGCCGATCACGTCCGTAATCACCTTTACCAGCAATGCGTCTTCGTCGCCCGTGGTATCGCTGATCGCCAGCGGCAATTCCAGTTCGCCGATCACGGCCGCAGCCGTTTCGCCTCAAACGCTTGATTTCGGAGCCGTGCCTCTTGGCTCCGCGTACGTGTCCACGGTTGTCATTTACAACACGGGGAATACCGATCTCAGCGTGACGGGCGCCACTGTCACCGGTTCGGGATTCACTGTGAACACAAGCGCCCTCCCAATTACGATTCCGGTCAATTCGTCCCAGGCTTTCCTGGTACAGTTCGCGCCTGTCGCTCCGGGAGCATCAGGCGGCACGGTGACGTTCCTGACGAATGCGTCCGCCGGCAATCCGTCCGTTAACTTGCAGGCGACCGGAGTTTATGCGACGACGCACACAGCAACGCTCTCCTGGGCGGCAAGCAACTCAAAGGTGCTCGGCTACAACGTTTACCGCTCTGCCTCGTCAGGAACCGGGTACCAGAAGCTGGGCTTTACCACGTTGAAGACATTCACCGACGCGACAGTGGTCAGCGGTACGACGTATTACTACGTCGTGACCGCTGTCGGCACCAGCGGAACCGAGAGCACAGCGTCCAACCAGGCCATCGCGACAATTCCGTAGGACGTCAACGATCTTGCGCCCGAGGAGGACGGCGAACACACCCCCGTCGTCCTCGTTACGGGATTCGATCGAGGACCGGAGGGTATGCGAATCTGGAAGGTTCAGGAAAACTACTGGAAGGTGTTGTATATCGAGCCGGCTTGAAGCGGGTGCTTTTAACTGCGGGCTGACGAGGCGTGGCGCGTCATCGAGTCATCTGTCGGTGGAGCCCCGGCGCGCTTTTCGATTGCGAACATCATTTTGTCCCAAGTAGATATTGCCGACCATTTCGAGCTTAAGGCATATGCCTGGCATTTCTTCGCGAATTCCCAGCCTGCAATGCGGCGAATCCACTCGTATTTTCCAGGCATGCGCGGCTCAGCCAAACTCCCGCCGAGCTCTTCGGCAAGTGCCCGCATTTCCGCGATGATGTCCGGACGCCAGGGATAAAAGCTCGGAAGATAGTGTTGCAGGTAGTGAATTCCCGCCTTCCGCGTCCGATCGCTGTTTTCCATCGAGAGCAGGTACTCGATATGAAGCTTCTTCGATCGCCAGAGCGATTCCAGCTTCCTGTTGGAGTGTCCGATTCTGCTCACCGTGCTGCGCGCGCCACGGCGGTAAAAAACCTTCCCTTCCGGGACAAACCTGACAGACTCGCTGGCCCTCAACACTCGACAGGAATATTCGCCATCCTGGTCACACGCGAGCGTCACGTCCCATGGCCCAGCAGCTTCGGATAGTTCCCGGCTGACGAGCCATACGGAAGTCTGCATGAAGACACACCATTCCATCTTCCGCAGCATGAACTCGAGTGGAGTCAGGTCGCACCACAACCCGGTCTTGGTGAATTCAGTGCGCGAGGTCCGGTAGATAAACGTTCCCCACGCTGACGACAGGAGCGTGCGCGGATTGAACTCCGGCCCCAGGGCTGACAATTGGCGGTCGATCTTGTCCGACGAAAGCAGGTCGTCCGCATCGAGCCACTGAATGTAGTCCCCCTTCGACAGCGAAAGCGCATGATTGCGCGCTACCTGCGCCCCCTGATTCTTTTGGACAACAACACGCACGCCCTGCGGTTCAAAACTCCTCGCCACCTCCGCGGTGCGATCGGTGGAACCATCGTCAACGACGATAATTTCCTTTCGTTCCCATGACTGCCCAATCGCGGAGCGTAAAGTATCGGCGATCCACGCTTCGGAGTTAAAGGCTGGAATTAAGATTGATACGAGCGGCGTCATGTTGGCAGATCAGTAGGATTCGGGAGTTGGATTACAACCTGCCGCGGTCAAAACAGCATTGACCGTGGAAATTCTCATGGACATTGAAAGAGTCATTTCGACCGTCCGCGCGAGCAGCTCGGGAGTACATCCGTAGGGTGACGGGGAGATCCGCACATCGTGCGTATAGAAAATCAGCCACCCTGCGCATCGTTGCGTCTCCATCAGCAGTTCCCGGACGCTGTCCATCTGTTCGACGCCTCCGTAGAGCGGGTTGGCGAGTAACAGGTTCAGATCCGCAATGGGCCCATTCACGCCGGGGATCGTGCTTCTGCAACTGGACATCTCATTCCCCACGGCTCGCTTCGCCGCCGCTGAAACGGCTCCAAACGGATATGCGAAGTTGGTTGTCGGGTGGACACCTTCCACCTGCCGAAGCGCCGCATGGCCCTCGATAACTTCGTTTACGAAAGTCTTGACGGTCGTTGCGCGGCTCGATACGTGATGAAGTGTATGGCTGCCAATCTCGTGACCGGCCGCCGCCGCTGCCAGCAGGTCTTCCACTCGAAAATAATCTCCGAGCCCGTCGGACGAGTTCATCAGGCCCATGGCCGTATAGTAGGTGCCCCGAACTCCGTTCCTCTCCAGAATATCCCCTGCAACCGAGTACGCGGTGCGCGGGAAGTCGTCGAACGTAAACGAAACAACGGGACCCACATTGCCCAGCGGCAGTGGCCGGCGGAAGATTAACGGGAGCCAATGGCGGCGTCCCCAAGCTCGATGTGTCAATTTCAATTCTGCTCGGCTCTCACGGAGAAGCTGTCGTGCTTACGATGCCGTTGTTGCTCGTTGCGGGCGGAGCTCGCGAATCAGCGCAGTAAGAGAGTTGATTTCCTTGCGCACTGGAGGCAGAAGGAGCGAGGCCGCATAGACCGCCGCAAACGCACCGCCGGCAACTGCAATGCGCAAGATATCACCGTGAAACCGCACGAGGTGCATGGATGCCATTCCGGCCAATATCGCCATTACCGCCACGGACAGCGGAAGGACCAGCACCTTCCCGAATCTTCGCAGGTTCAGCGCTGTGCCTTCGAACGTGTACTTGAATATCCACGGCAGGATCGCGAGCAGTATGAGCGAATAAGACATCGCCACACCGCGAATCCCGAACGGCAGTCCCAGCACGAAGCTGCCAATAATGATCGGGCACGTGTAGATCGTCAACTTGAATAGCCGGTCCACTCGTCCGCGGCTGACGAACAACCAGCCGGTTGCGTTATAGACAGGCTGGAACAACGCCGAGATTGCCAGCAGTTGAAACACCGGAGCCGCGTCTCGCCATTTCGGGCCGAGGGTCAGCACAATGAGCGGTTCCGCGGCTACAAAGACGAATCCAGTAAGCGGTGCGCTGAGCCACATGATCAAGTTGCTGGCGCGAAGATAATATCGGGCTTGCCGCTCCGGATCGTCCTGCAGGCGGCTCATTGCCGAAATTGCGACGCCGCTCATTGGGTAATTCAATTGCCGCAGCGGCAACGTCAGCAGACTGTACGCTCTCGAGTACAGTCCGAGCGGCACAGCGCCCCAGTACCAGCCCACCAGCACGTTATCGAAATTGCGCTGAAGATAGCTAATGAACCCCGATCCCGTGAGATTGCCGCCAAACGCGAGGAGCGACCGCACCCCCTCCGCGCGACGCGGCAGGCCCGGCCGCCATTTCACCATGAACCAGGAGGCGATGAACTGGCCTAAACTGTAAATCCAAGTGAGCGCAACGAGCGACCAGTATCCCGCGCCATACCAGGC
>JBOGLI010000169.1:0-2511 GCA_050746165.1 Terriglobales bacterium
GGATTTACAAGTTCCGTTCGATGGTGGTGAACGCCGACAAGATCGGCGGGCCATCTACTTCGGCCGATGACCCTCGTGTCACGCGCATTGGCGCCTTCCTCCGCCGCTACAAGATGGATGAGCTTCCGCAGCTCATCAACGTCTTCACTGGAGAGATGAGCTTCGTTGGACCGCGCCCCGAAGTGCTCGACGAGGTCAGCCGCTACACCGACGAGGAAAAGCACCTGCTCGACGTTCGCCCGGGCATTACCGACTGGTCTTCGATCAAATTCCGCAATGAGGGCGAGATCCTGCGCGGCGCGGTTGACCCGCACGCCGCGTACCTGGAAAAGATTCGCCCCGAAAAGGTACGGTTGGGACTGCAATATGTTCGCGAGCGGTCGCTGATCACGGACTGCCGGATTCTGGTTCAAACGCTCAAAGCAGTCATTGAGTAGAGCCTTTCCGCTCTAAGCCAGCCGTGGCGGAGCCCCGGACCGCTCGGCCCCAGCGGACAGCCCAAGGCGCGGCCCATTTCTGTCTTCCGCATTTTTGCATTGACGAGGACACGTTCGTGCGGCCACCATTATGGCTGCCCGCCCCCCGGAATTACTCGAACCACAGGTACTTACTGTCTCTCCGCGCCAAGGAGCTGGAAAATCTATGCGTAAGTTCGCCGCTGCAATTTCGGCGTTGTTCCTGGTTCTCGTCGCTGCCGGCTCCGCCATGGCCCAGACTAGCGGGCAGATCAGCGCCAATCCGAACCCCTGCGTCATTGACTCGGCGGCGACTACCTGCGCCATTACCGTCAGTTGGAATGTAACCAACGCCACCAGCGCGAAAGTTACGGTGCAGGATGGAACGGGCGCGGAGACTGATTTCGCCACGGGATTAAGCGGCTCGCAGGTTCTGAATGCGCAGTCTCTGCCGCACAAATACACCTTCCGGCTCTACGACACCAGCGGGGGCAATTTCACCTGGCTGGATGGCATGGTGGTGCTTGCCAAGGGCGCCGGCACGCTTACCGCCGACCCCAACCCCTGTATCGTTGCCAGCGGCGCCACGGACTGTTCGACCACCCTCACCTGGAGCACGAGCAATGTCACTTCCGCCGTCCTGACCATGCAAGACGTGACCGCCGGTGGAGGAGAATCCACCATCGCCAACACGACGAGCGGCAGCCATCCGGTCAGCTTGCAGGCTTCTCACCAGTACCTGTTCACGCTCTACGACAATTCCGGAAGCGACCTGGTGCAACTCGCGGCCACGGGTGCAATTGCGGCTGGTACAGGAGGTATCGCCGCCAATCCCGACCCATGCCCGATCGCAACGGGTTCCTCGACCTGCAAGACGACCGTTACCTGGAACACGGAAAACGTTGCGTCGGTCCAGGTCATCATGACCGATTCCCAGGCGCCGACGTCTCCGCAAGTGATCGGGACCTCGCTGTCGGGGAGTTACTCCGCCTCCATCCAGGCGCCGCCGCACAGCTATACGTTCACGCTCTATGACACTTCGACCGGGAATTCGGTGTGGCTGGCATCCACCGGCGTGGTCGCCACCGGCAACGGGATCCTGACGGCATCGCCGGATCCATGTTTCATCGCCAGCGGTTCCTCGGTCTGCAATGCCTCGGTGAACTGGAGCACGAACATGGTGACTTCCGCCGAGGTTACAGAGCAGGACATGAGCACGAACGTCGAGACGTCTATCTCGACCGGCACTCCGGGCACCAAGGCGCTCGCGCTTGCCGGCCCAAAGACATATGTGTTCCGGCTGTACGACACCTCCTCGGGCAGCCGCAACTTCCTCGACGCGTATGGGATTACCGTTTCGGGTAGCGGCTCCATCAGCGCCTCGCCCAATCCATGTTCCGTCACCGGCGGCTCCAGTGTCTGCAACGCGACGGTGACTTGGACCACGGCAAATATGACTTCCGCCGAAGTGACCGAGCAGGACCTGAGTACCACGGTGGAGACCTCGATCTCGACCGCCCTGTCCGGCAGCACCTCGGTGGCGATGACCGGACCGAAAACGTACATGTTCCGCTTGTACGACACCTCTTCGGGAAGCCGCATATTCGTCGACGCGTATGGCGTCCGGGTCTCGGGGAGCGGGACAATCAGCGAGTCGCCCGATCCATGCTCCATCCCCAGCGGTTCCACGACATGCAATGCGACCATCACCTGGAGCACCACCGGTGTGACCAGCGCCGAAGTAACCCAGCAGGACACGAGTACAACGGTCGAAACCGCGATCGCGAGCGCTGTTTCCGGCACGACCACCGTCGCGCTATCCGGTCCGAAGACCTACGTCTTCCGCCTGTATGACACCTCTGCTGGAAATCGCACCTTCCTCGATTCGTATGTTGTCACGGTGGGCGGGAGCGGTACGATCAACGCCACGCCCTCGCCTTGCACGATCGTGAGTGGAGCAACTTCGTGCGCGACGACCGTGTCCTGGAGCACGACCTCCGTCACCGCCGCGGAGGTAACGGAGAGAGATACTGCCGGTGGAGGTGAAGTGACCCTC
>JBOGLI010000170.1:0-3153 GCA_050746165.1 Terriglobales bacterium
TCACGGTCCCGGCGGCAGGGAACCGAGCGGCGCGGCCTCTTCGGTGGCCTCGTGCTGCTCGCGCATCTGCATGTGACGCGCGTGGAAATGCGACATCGCGCGCTCGCCCCAGGCGCGCAGGAAGTAATAGTTCAGCGTCGCGCCGACCGCTGAGCTCAATATCGGCACGATTCTTCCGGCGATCTTTTCGGCGACTTCCTTTCCCGCCTGCGCTGCGATCGCGTTAATCACCTGCGGCACGAAGCGGCGTACCACCTGCTTCTCCAGAAGTTCGCGCCCGAGATCAACGCCCGCCGCCGAAGCCGCAGCCACCCACAGCTCGGATTGCTCGCTCTCCGTGTTGAACTGGAATCCATAAAGCAGGCTGAGCTTCTGAATGGTGCGGATGGTGATGCCGGTCAGGATGCCGAGGTCCGGCACGATGGTGAGGATGCCGCCCAGCCCGAGTCCTGCGCCTTCAATCGCGCCCAGTTTCTGGCTGGCGCGAATGATATCGAACGCGACATTGTCGAGCTGCTCCACCGGGACGGAGAAAACGCCGTCGTAGGTGGATATCGGCAATCCATAGGCGGTGCGAAGCTGGATCCGAAAATTATCGGGATCGACGCGCACGGTATCGTAGGCGCGCATCAGGCCGTTCCGAATCGCGCCTTCGACCCGCCGCCGCAGCCAGGATTTGCCCTCGACGCCCACAGTAAAAGCTTACTCCATTGCCCGCTTGCTGATACCGACGGCCGAAAGTCAAACCCGCAGCAGTGTGCCGCGTCCCTCACGCCTCAAGCCTCGTGCCTCGTGCCTCACGCCTCACGCCTCGTGTTAGCATCTGATATTCAAGATGCCCACAGGAAAGCTCCAGATCGTTCCACTCGGCGGTCTCGGCGAATTCGGCATGAACTGCATGGCCGTTCGCTGGGGTGACGACATTATCGTCATCGACGCGGGCCTCATGTTCCCGGAAAGCGAATTGCTCGGCGTGGACATCGTCGTTCCCGACATCAAGTATTTGCTCGAGAACCGCAACCGCGTGCGGGCCATCGTGCTCACCCACGGCCACGAGGACCATATCGGGGCGCTGCCGTGGATTCTGAACGAGCTCAACGTTCCCGTGTACGGCACCGAGTTCACGCTCGCCTACGTGGAGGACAAGCTCGACGAGCACGGCCTGCTGGATAACGCCGATCTAATCGACCTCGTCCCGGGCGAGCGGGTGACCATCGGCCCGTTCACCATCAATCCGATTCGCGTTACCCACAGTCTGGTGGATTGCGTCGCGCTCGCGATCCATACGCCGCTCGGCGTGATCATTCATACCGGCGATTTCAAGGTCGATCCGACGCCGACCGACAACATTCTCTTCGACCTGCACACCTTCGCCGAGTACGGCAAGCAGGGCGTGCTGGCGCTGTTCCAGGATTCAACCAACGTCGAGCGCCCCGGCTACACGCCGAGCGAGCGCGCGGTAGTGCCGAAGTTCGAAGAGGTCTTCGCACGAGCGCAGCGGCGGCTGTTCATCTCCTGCTTTTCGTCGTCGATTCATCGCATCAAGCTGGCGATCGATCTCGCCTACACGCACCGCCGCAAGGTCGCGCTCGTCGGCCGGAGTATGAACGACTCCACGGATATTGCGCAGGACCTCGAGTACATCACCATTCCCGACGGCACGCTGATTCATCCCGGCGAGATCAAGAACTACCCACCGGAAAAAGTGATGGTGCTGATCAGCGGCACGCAGGGCGAGCCGATGTCGAGCCTGTCGCGCGCCGCGGTGGACAATCACAAGCACGCGAAGATTGAGCCCGGAGACACGGTCGTCCTTTCTTCCCGAATCATTCCCGGCAATGAGAAGGCGATCTTCCGCGTGATCGACCACCTCTACCGC
This sequence comes from Terriglobales bacterium, assembly GCA_050746165.1. Classification (GTDB taxonomy): domain Bacteria; phylum Acidobacteriota; class Terriglobia; order Terriglobales; family Acidobacteriaceae; genus DAISJI01. The sequence continues at coordinate 1,880 of JBOGLI010000170.1, forward strand.
CGCGAAGCCAACGTGGTGTACGACGACGGCGCCGGGTCGCCGATCCACGTCAGCGGGCACGCCAGCCAGGAAGAACTCAAGCTCATCATCAACCTGGTGCGCCCGCGCTATTTCATCCCGATTCACGGCGAATACCGCCAGCTCAAGCGCCATGCCGGCCTGGCCAAGGGCATGCCGGAAGCGGTGGGATCGGTAATCATGCTGGAGACCGGCAAAGTGCTGGAATTCGATGAACTGGGCGCGCGCATCGCCGGAGAGGTCCCGGTCGGGCGCGTCTGCATCGATTCCGGTTCGCGCGGCGACGTCGTCGAAGATCTGATTATCAAGGACCGCCGACATCTCAGCGAAGACGGCATTGTGCTGCCGATTATCGCCATCAACAAACTGACGGGCGAGGTTGAGAGTGCGCCCGAGATCGTGATGCGCGGTTTTGCCGCTGCCGGCGCCGAGAACGGCTTCATGACGGAAGCGCGTAACATCATCGTGCAGACGCTCGAGCAGTCCACCGACGAAGAGAAGAAGGACTGGGGTCTGATCAAGGAAAAGATCCGCCAGGATCTGAAGCGCTACATCGTGAAGAACACGCAGAGGCGCCCGCTGATCATGCCGGTGATTCTAGAAATCTAAATTGCGGAATTGCTAATTGCGGAATTGAAAAACGAGGTTTACGGCCCACAACTCCACAGTTCCCAGCTTTGCAATTCCGCAATTCCCAAATTCCGCAATCCAAGTTCATTTGCACCCTTGCCTCCGGAGGGATAGAATTCCCGGCGCTTTGGAAACTCGGTCCGGCTTGCGAGACGGCATCCGGCTGACCCTGAATCTTTTTCACACCGGCCCTCATCAAAAGTTGAGTATCATCCACTCAAGGGAGTCATATGGCTAACGAAACCAAGAACTTACAGCGCCATGATCCTCCCCAGCCCAAGCAGCCTGGCAAGGAAAACGTTAAACAAGACCTGCCCGTCCTGCCGGTTCGGGACACGGTGCTGTTTCCCCATGCGGTGCTGCCGCTGACCGTCGGCAGGGAAAGCTCGGTCAACCTGATTAATTCGCTGGGCGAGGACAAGACCATCATCGTGGTCGCGCAGCGCGAGGCGCGGGTCGATAACCCGCAGCCCGTCGACCTGTATTCGCTCGGCACCGTAGCCGTCGTTCATAAAGTCGTGAAGATGCCGAACCAGAGCCTGTTCGTTTTTGCCGAAGGCCTGGATCGCGTTCATCTGAAGGAATACACGCAACTGAAACCGTTCATGCGCGCCACGGTGGAGACT
>JBOGLI010000171.1:0-3645 GCA_050746165.1 Terriglobales bacterium
GCAGTACACAGTGGATGCCCCGCGTTTGGCAGCGGAGGCTCACGCTTCCGCTCCGGCCGGCCGCGCCGAGGCCGTGGAACTGGCGGACGTTCGCATCGTGCACTTGGAGGAGGACGGCGAAGCCACCGTCCGCTCCCAGCAGGTCGTGTACATCGCCGACGACGGCGGCGCGCACGATTACACCTCGCTGACCGTTACCTACGCGCCGCGCTCACAATCGTTTCAACTTCTGCATGCGCGCGTTTTCAAGGCCGATGGGAGCGTGCTTTCCGCCACCGATCTTGGCGATTCCGGACCCGGCGACTCGGTGGCTTCCATGTATTACGACACCCGTACCCGGACCTTTCGCTATCCCGCGCTGCGACCGGGCGATGTAGTCGAGCTCGATTATCGACTCAACCCCCGGAACAATCCTTACGGCGATTACTTCGGCGAGCTGGAGACATTCGGTTCGTCGTTGCCGCGACGCCTGCAACGGTATGTCGTGATTGCCCCCGCGTCGCGGCCACTGCACATCACCGCCGAGCGGTTGGATCCGGCGCACGAGACGCGCACCGCAACCGAGCACACCTACGCGTGGGATGTTCGCGACCTGGCGCCCCTGCCTTCGGAGCCGCGCGGGCCATCCACGACCGAGGTCGCACCCTATGTAAGCGTCTCGACGCTCGATTCGTGGGCGGAGGTCGGCCGCTGGTACGCGCGCCTGGTGGCGCCGCAGCTCACGCTCGACTCCGCGCTGCGTAACGTGCTGGCGGGCCTGATCGCGGGAAAAACAACCGACGAGGAGAAGATTCGCGCCATTCACCACTTCGTCCTTCGCAACACGCATTACATCGCGCTCGAGTTCGGCGTATTCAACTACAAGCCGTACCCGGTGAGCGAGGTCTATGCGCGGCGCTTCGGCGATTGCAAGGACAAGTCGAGCCTGATGATCGCGCTGTTGCGCGCCGCCGGCATCGACGCCGACCTGGCGCTGGTTCGCACCCGCAGGCTGGGCGACGTCGCTCCGGACGCGACCTCTGTTTCCGTCTTCAATCACGCCGTCGTTTACATCCCCAAGTACGACCTGTGGCTGGATGGGACCGCCGAATACGCGGGCGCGCACGAGCTGCCCATCGAAGACCAGGGCGCACAGGCGCTGACGGTTGCCATGGACGGCAGCGCGCAGTTGCGCCGCATCCCGGAAACCCTTCCGCTGGAGAACTACACCCATCGCCAGGTGCGCGCGGAACTACAAGCGGACGGTCAAATCGAGTTCACGGGATCGGCGTACACGCGCGGCGAAGACGCACCCGGCCTGCGCCGCGAATACGAGGTCGCTGAATTGCAGCGCACCTCGTTCCGCAATCACCTGGCGGAAGTGCTCCCCTCCGTGCGGCTGGATTCGGTGGAAGTGAACGGCGCGCACGACTTGGAAAGCGACGTCATCGTGAACTTCAGCGGTGACCTCGACACCTACACGGGCGCGCACATTGTGTCGTTGCGGCCATCGTGGATGCGGCGTTCCTACGTGCAGATGCTCGCTCCCCTGGCCAGCCGCACGGAAGAGCTGCAGTTGCCCGCGCCCTGGACCACCGAAGAGGAATTGCACTTCGAACTCCCGCAGAACGCGAAATCCGTTTTGTTGCCCCACGACACCAGCCTCGACACGCCCTTCGGAACTGCCGCGGTCCACTACGAACGCCAGGGAAATCAAGTCGTGGTGAAGACTTCAGTGCAGTTCCGCAAGCTGCGCATCAGCGTTGGCGAATACGCCTCATTCCGCGACTTCTGCACGCAGGTGGATGACGCGTTCCGCCAGAAAATCAGGGTGGAGCTATGAGCACACGCATCCTGAGGGCCGCTGCGGCCGCTTTTGTGACCCTGATGCTGGCGAGTACCGTGCTTGCAGAGTCGCCCATTTCGCGCCGGACAGATTCCGGGTTCAAAACAGCGTTTTTCGAACACTCCTTGCTGGAAACATCGCGTGCCCAGGCCCGTCTCGCGCTGCGCAGCAACCCGCACAACGTCGACGCGCTGTTCGTAGAAATGGAGGCGGCGGCGCTCGAGGCGGATACGCCTGCCGTGCTCGACGCCGCGCTTCGCATCCTCTCCATCTCAGCAGCCGAGCATGATGATCGGGCGTCCATTGCCGCCGGCCGCGTTTACGACCTCGCGGCCAATACGCAGGAGTTCGTCAAAGTGCTGCCGCGAGTGCAGGCGATTGCCGGGCACGAGAATCCCCAGGCGGAAGTCCTTCGGGCGGCGCTGGTAAAGGCCGGCATGGATGGAGCGCGCGGCGTAAATGTGTCCGCAGTTGCGAAGGCTGCCGGCATCATCACCGACTGGCGGGCCGCGGGACCGTTCGGCGAGTACGCAAACCTCGACTTCAACCGCGCGTGGCCGCCGCAACGCGACCTCCTGATGGGCAGCGTCAGCGACGGGCAGCAGGTAGAGCTCTTTCATGTGGACGACGGCATGTTCCGCCTGCCTGACTATTTCGGGCACGACGGCATCTTCTATGCGATGTCGCGGGTGGAAGTCGCCGGCGGCCGTTTCGACATGCGCGTGGAATCCGCGGGTACGTTGGAGGTGTTCGTAGACGGAAAATCCGTTCTCCGGCACGACAGCCGATTCCGAGTCGTCCCCGAGATCGCAAGCGCGACCATCCATCTGGGCCGCGGCGAACACACCGTGCTGGTCAAGTTCTTTAACACGGCAGAACCGTTCCGCGTAATGTTGGCACAAAGCACGGCTGCCCGCTCCACCACAGTTGCGGGCACCGGGTTGGACGCTCAATACGTCGCTGCCTCTAGTAAGTTCTGGGAAGGTGACTACGCGTGGTCGGTGGCGGCCTTCGAGCAGCTTCGCGCGACGCACGAGTCGGCAGCGGTCGATTGGATGCTCTACCAGTCCTGGGCGCATGCGGAAAAGGATTCGCCGGAAGCCGCCACGCTGCTCGACGCCATTCTCCGCCAGACGCCGGAAGCTCTGGCCGCCGACTATGAACTTGCCGCGCGCGACAGTGCCGCCGGACGCCTCGACGACGCTCTCCAGCACCTTTCGCGGGTGCTCGGCCGCCGCGCCTATTTCGCGCCCGCTGAAGACCTCATGGGTCAGATCGCGGTTCGCATGCACCTGCCGGTGCGTGCGTCGCGGTCCATTGAGATCCTTCTCGACATTCATCCTTCCTGCGATGTGCTCCGCCGCGCCCAGCACTTCTTCGCCGGGCAGGCCCGCTACGACCGCGCTCGCCAGGTCGACGACGGCCTGTCGGAATGCGGTCTCGATTCCATCGCCTATGCAACCAGCCTGAGCGAAAGCGGACGTCACCAGGAAGCGGCGGCAGCGGCCCAGCAGGTGGTCGCGCGCAATCCGCTCGATCGCAACGCCCGCCAAATGCTGGCGCGGGAACTGGCGCTCGCCGGCGATGCCGACGGCGCGCGTGCGGCCATCCAGGCATTGGCGAAGATCGCGCCGAATTCCGCGCGCTTCCGCCGCATGGCCGACACCAACGCCGATCCCTTGACCCTGCTGGACAATCCGTTGTCAATCGAAGCCGCTGCGGATACTGCACCCTTCTATGCGCCGTACCGGCGTGACGGCGTCGAGGTAGTGAAAGAGGCGGCGAACCGGCACTTCTCCGGCGGGCCTGCTCTGCAGTTG
>JBOGLI010000172.1:0-4297 GCA_050746165.1 Terriglobales bacterium
GCCAGCACCAGCGCGGTCAGCGGGCCGACGACGGGAACAAGGTTGAGAACGCCGGCAATTACGGCGAGAGCGTAGAAGTACTTGATGCGCAGCAGTCCGAAGACGATCGCGGCGAGGCTGCCCAGAATCAGCATTAGCGCGCCCTGGCCGACGAGCCAGTGACGAACGCGGCGCTCGGCGCGCAGCGCGGTGGTTTCGATCCGCGCGCGCTGCGTAGAGGGAATCATGGAAATGATCCAGTTGAAGGCGCGGTGACCGTCGACGATGAAGTACGCGGTCAGCACGACGCAGGTGAAGGCGCCCACGACGCCGCCGGAGATGGTACGGAAGACGCCGAACGCGCCTCCGACAGTCTGCGCCGCGTGTTCTTCGAGCACCATCGGATCGAAGTTGATGCCGAAGGGCAGGTTGCGCGCGCGCGTCATCAGCGCCGCGGTACGGTTGGGGAGATCGGAGGCGAAGGCGCGCAGCTCGCGGAAGATCGGCGGCGCCATCAGCAGCGCGATTCCGGCAACGATCGCTAATCCGCTAACGATCAGGATGAGGATGGCCGCGCCGCGTCCGGGACGTCGGCGTCCTATGTGAATGCGCCGGATCAGTTCGATGGCGGGTGACAGCACCACGGCGAAGAGGGCGCTGACATAAATCAGAAGGAGGACGTCGCGGATGGTCCAGGCCACCGCCAGGCCGAGGAGCAGGGCGACGGTGAAGATGATGTCGTGGCGGAGAGGACGTGAACGCGAATCCGGCATTGGGAACAACCCTGCGTGAATTCTAGCTCAATTCAGGCACGAGGCTTTAGGCACAAGGCACGTGGTCCGTTATCCTATCGTTCTTCCTTGTGCCATGCGCCTTGAGCCATGTGCCTGCCTTCACGCCGCGTTCTCGCCGGGGAGGGGCGGTGTGACGATCTGCGGGCCGTCCATGTAGGCGCGCCAGTGGCGCCAAACGATGCGCAGCGAAGCCATGGCGGGAATGGAAAGGTACACGCCGACAACGCCGCCGATCTCGGCGCCGACGAGAATGCCGAACAGGGCCGCGAGCGGATGAAGCTCGAGTTGGTTTCCCATGATGCGCGGCGAGTTGTAGTAATCCTGCATGCCGCGCCAGGCACCGAGGAACAGGAGCAGGAGCAGAAGGTGGTTATATCCGGAGGCAACGGCAATGGCGCAGATGCCAATGAAGGCGATCAGCGGTCCGACGACGGGCAGAAATTCCAGGACGCCCCCGGCCGGGCCGATCACGAAGGCGTAGGGAACGCGCAGCACGAGCAGTCCGACCGTATAGACCGCGCCGGCGAGGGCAGCGAGGATGAGTTGCGCCCGGATGTACTGCGCCAGGGCGACGTTGATGTCCTCGAGCACGGCTTCGACAAATTCACGGTTACGACGGCGGCTGAACAGGTCAACGGCGGCGTCGGTCATCTTGCGGCCGTCCTTGAGGAAGAAGATGCCGAGGATCGGAATGAGCGCAATCCACCAGATATTTTTCCCCGCCTGGGCCATGCGCGCGCCGAGGCCGGTGAGGAAGGCGGTGATCTGGCTGGAGTGGCCGGCGAGGAAGTTCTTCACGCTCTCGATGGTGTGATAGCTCCAGCCGTGCTGCGAGCCGAGGGTGAAGGCGATATTGCCGGATACGAACTTGTGATAGAGATCGGGCAGCGATTGCACCAGGTGGCGGCCTTCGCGCGTGGCGTCGCCGCCGAAGAAATAGCCGAACAGGCCGATCGCGATCAGCGCGGTGATATAGACGGCGGCGATGGCGCGTCCGCGGCCCTTCACCCAGGGTTCCACGCGCGTGACCAGCGGGTCGATCAGGTAGGCAAAGAAGATGGAAAAGAGGAAGAGCAGGAGCATGCGCCGGGCGGCGTAGGCGAACATCACCGCCGCGGCGACGGCCATCACCGTGAAAACCGCCCGGAGAGTGCGAGTGTCAAGCAGCGCCAAGGCAGTAGTTCGGATGCGTCACGCGCGTGTAAGGGGTGTCCGGATGAGAGGGCCCGGGTGTGCCACAGCCGGCTTTAGGTCAGCTTGTCGAGGTGGCGAAAGGCGTCGGTACGGATGAACATCAAGGCGAAGAGAGTGAAGTTGTAGGCGACGTGGATGCAGAAGCTGGCGGCGACCGACTTGGTGCGGGCGCGCACGCCGGTGAGCACCACGCCCACCACCCAGAGGAGCAGCAATGGCGCCCATGCATGCGCCAACTGGGCCTCATGCATGAGCGCGAAGGCGAGGGCAGTAATCGCGATCGACGCGGTCACGCCCCATTTGCGGGCGATCAAGGGATAGAGAAAGCCGCGGAAGAAGAGTTCCTCCATGAGCGGGGCGAAGGTGATGCCGAAAACGGCCATCAGGTAGGCGCCGGTGGTGGTGGTAAAAAACTGGTCCATCGGCAGCGACTTGGGGACGGGAAGCAACGCCTCGGCGGCAAGGATGGCGATGGAAAGCGCGACGCCCAGCGCGAAATACCCCAGCGCATTCAGGCCCGGGAAGTTCCACTTCACCGTCGGCAGGAAAGGACGTCTCACCAGTCGGACCACCGCAACCATATACGCGATCACGACGACGTAGGCGGCGCTCTGCGCGGGAATGATCACGCGAGGATCATGCGAAAGCGCTTCGAGGACCTCGCGGGACTTGATGCCATGCGCGGCGAGGGCCATGGCAATCATGTCGAACAACCCGACCGTGATCAGCGCAACCACGAGGATGCGCAGCACGTCCCAGACATTCCAGGGAGGATCTTCCGCGGGAATGCGCACGACGATGCGCGGGAGTTCCTCGGGCGGAAGCTGGCTCGGAGGCGGCGCGGCGTCGGACACGCTTTCAGTAAATCATTGACGATTGATGATTGTCGATTGGCACATGGCTCAGGGCTCAGGGCACATGGCACATGGGAGAGGCTGACGACGCATTGACGATGGAAAAGCTACTTGGTGGCGGGCCCCCGCAGACGTTACCCCATTGGCCATGCGCCCTGAGCCATGTGCCATGAACCGCGCTAGGATTTCATATTGGCAATCCGGGTAAAGTATTCCGCCAGCGCCTGGCCGGTGTAGGACTTCTTGATCTTGGCGACCTGTTCGGGAGTGCCCTCGGCGACGATGCGTCCGCCATCCTCGCCACCCTCGGTACCGAGATCGATGATCCAGTCGGCGTTGCTGATGACGTCGAGATTGTGCTCGATGATGACGATGGAATTGCCCAGATCGGTCAGGCGATGGAGCACGTCGAGCAGCTTGTTGACGTCCTCGAAATGCAGCCCGGTGGTGGGCTCGTCGAGAAGATAGAGCGTGCGGCCGGTCTGGCGCTTGCTCAATTCTCGCGCTAGCTTGATGCGTTGCGCCTCGCCACCGGAGAGGGTCACAGCAGATTGGCCGAGGTGAATGTACCCGAGGCCGACGTCGACAAGCGTCTGCAGCTTCTGCCGCACCTGCGGGATATTTTCGAGCACGCCGAGCGCGTCGGAGACGGGCGTTTCGAGCAGATCGGCGATGGAGTAATCCTTGTACTTAACCTGGAGCGTCTCGCGGTTGTAGCGGCGGCCGTTGCAGACCTCGCACTGCACGTAGACGTCGGGCAGGAAATTCATCTCGATGCGGCGCTGGCCTTCGCCCTGGCAGGCCTCGCAGCGGCCGCCGGAAACGTTGAAGGAGAAGCGGCCGGCCTTGTAACCGCGCTCTCGCGCCTCGGGGAGCATGGCGAAGAGGTCGCGGATCTGGGTGAAGACGCCGGTGTAGGTCGCGGGATTGGAGCGCGGAGTGCGGCCGATCGGCGACTGGTCGATACGGATGACCTTGTCGATGAACTCGGTGCCCGCGATTGTTTTATGTGGCCCGGGTTCCTCGCGCGAGCGGTAGAGCGATTTGGCGAGCGCGCGATAGAGGATGTCGTTCACCAGCGTGGATTTGCCGGAACCGGAGACGCCGGTGACGACGGTGATCACGCCTAACGGGAACGTTACGTCCAGGTTCTTCAGATTGTTGGCGTGCGCGCCGAGGACGCTGATGGCAGCGCCGTTCTTCATGCGGCGCTCGGCACGGTGGGGAATCTGCTTGGTGCCAGCGATGTATTGCGCGGTCAACGAACCGGGCGCTTCGAGGATTTCTTTCGGCGTTCCCATGGCGACCACCTCTCCACCATGGCGGCCGGCGCCAGGACCGAGGTCGATGACGTAATTGGCGCGGCGGATTGTTTCCTCGTCGTGCTCGACGACGAGCACGGTGTTGCCGAGGTCGCGCAGTTCTTCCAGGGCGCGCAGCAGGCGGTCGTTGTCGCGATGGTGCAGGCCGATGGAG